>JABDJQ010000566.1 GCA_013002425.1 Gemmatimonadota bacterium | reverse complement strand
ATCGCGTCGTTCGCCCCGATCTTGGCGGGGAAAGCGATGAAGCGCTCGTCGGGCGACCACGATATGGACGTGTTGAAGAAGCGAAGCGACTCGAATTCGGCGGTCCGCTCGCCCTCGATCAGCTTCTTTTCGATCTTCCCGTCGCTCGTGCTCGCGAGATAGATGTCCGAATACATGCTGCGGTCGCTGATGAAGCACACATGCTCCCCGCTCGGGGAAACGGCCGGGACCAGGTTCAGCGAGCTGAGGTCCTTCCCGTTGTCCGTGATCTTGCGCGCGAACTTCTCCGGCTTCTGATAGTCCGCGATCTGGGGCAGGTACGTGCGGCGCACGTCTTCGAGCCACTCCTCGGAAAACTTCGAGAGCGACACGCCGAGCACCGACTGGAACGCGTGATTCACGCCCCCCACGCGCGGAGCCGCGCGCAGGATTTCGCCCACCTTTTCATCACCGTACTGGTCTGCCAGGAACTGGAAGATCGACTGCCCGAACCGATACACGCGAATGTCGCCTACGCGGCTCAGAATCGGGATCGGAATCAGGTAGCCCTGGAGCGCCGCGTCGCGCAGCCACATTTTCGTATGCACGTCGACCTCGCCGACCGACAGGTACTCGGCCATCCCCTCCATGAACCAGAGGGGCGGCGAAAAGCCGAGGGTGTTCGCGAGTACGCTGCCCGACGACCCCCAGAGGATCTCGACCTGGAACGCGTGCACGAGTTCGTGCGTCAGAACGTGCTCGAGCTCCGCATACGATCCCGTGAACGGCAGAAAGACGCGCCGTTTGATGAACTCCGTAACGCCGCCGGTTCCTTCGCTGATGAGGCCCTGGCTGACGTTCGTCTGCTGAAAATCGGAGTGGGATGCGTAGAGGATCAGCGGGATCGGGCGCACCATCTTGTACCCGAGCCGCTTCGAAAGCTGCCGGTACGATCGTTCCGCCATGCGCGCCGCGTCGAGCGCGACCTGCTTTCCCGTCTCATAATAATAGACCTCGAAATGCTCGGTCTTGATGACCGCCCAGTCGAAGTCCCGGTACTGTACTTTGTTCTTCCCGAAATACTGGGCGCCGGCGGGCGCGGAGAGCAGGAGCGCGGCGAAGAGACTGAGAACGATCGATCGAAAAAGGCGCATGTCCGGCTCCTGCAGGGGGCTATCCGTGAATTATACCCTCACTTCGGGCAACCGGCAAATTTCACTGAGGAGAACACGCGCGGAACCGGCCTCAATCGATGTAGCTCTTCCGCTTGCGCCACGGCTCCTGTCCGCTGAATCCGACGACGAAGCGATAGTAGTTTTCTTCGAGGCCGACGGTCGAGGCATCGCCGAGCAGTCCGTACTCGAGTGCGAGATCGCAGAACCCGCCGCGCCCCAGATTGAAGCCGGAGCCGATCGTGAACGAGTAGTGATCGATCGTTTCCCCCTCGAGAGTCAGATAAGAAAGCGGTGATGAACGGAAGCCGGCGCGCCACGGGAACCGGCCGAGGAACGGGCCGAAGTGGTCTTCCGCGAACTCGAAACCGACCCCCCACTCCGTGACGTCCTGATAGCCTCCGAGAGGCGCGAGCTGTTCCGTGTCGTCGAGATCTTCCCAGCGGGCCTGCGTCACTTCGCCGCCCAGAGTGAAGCGATTCCAGCGCAGGGTCGCGCCGGCGCTCAATCGTTCGGGAAAGCCGATGTCGATATCGCGGGAGGCGACGGCGCCGTTCATGCCGACCCTTCTGCGGCTCGCGTTCATCGTGACGGAAGTGGCATACGAGACGCCGACCGAGAGATACGGCGGCAACTTCCAGGCGACGCCGAATCCGCCACCGGTCCCGCGACCGCTGATCTCCACGCGCTCTTCGGTCGTTTCAATCCCGCTCTCGACGAAATCGAGTTCGAATCGCTCTTCCGCGTTCGCGAAGAACGCGTCGACCCGAAAGCCGAGGTGCAGATTGTCGTGCGGACGAAGGGCGACCACGCCCGGAACGCGAAACACGCTGCCGCTCCGCTCGAAGAGGCGCGTGTGTTCGGGGATGTCTCCGCCGGGCGCGATCACGCCCGAGTTCGTAAGCGCGGAGCCGAGATCCTGCTCGAGGTTGTAACCGAATCCGAGGCCGAGACGGCTTCCCATCGGGACGAGGAAAGCGAAATACGGAAACGTGCTGCTGTTGTAGCGCGTGTCGCCGGCGGTATCTTCCGCGCGCCTGCGATCCGCGGCGTACAGGATCGCCATCGACACCTGGCGCTGGCCCGCCGCGAGGGCCGGGTTCGAAAACGAGACGCGAAGCGAGTCGTCGAGGGCCGTGGAGAGTCCGCCCATCCCCCATCCCCTGGCGTGGCTGATCATGCTGCCCACGCCGAGGCCGTTCGTGCCGAACTGGGAGTCCGCAACTGCCGCGCCCGGCTGCCAGAGCGCGAGAGCCAGCGCGATCGCAGCGGCGCCGAGCGCGCGGGATGCGCCTCCTGCTCGCGGCCGGTTCTTGCGCCGACCGATCATTCGGAGCCTCCGGCTTCGTCGCGCAGCGGCGTGTAGAGCAGCCGGATCCGGGGCACGTCGCCGCCCGATTCCGTCGAAAGGAGCGTAACGGAGCGATTGCGTCCGATCGACCCCGCCGCGCGCAGCAGAAGGACCGGGTCCCAGTCCTGCAGTTCGTAGAAGTCGAGCACCGCGTCCGTAACGGAAATCGTGGCGACCGATGTCGAGTCGGCCGGCCCGAACGTCCCCGACGCCAGCGAGAACGACTCGAACGTCACGCTGTCCCTGGATGTTTCGTAGCCGAGCACCCGGCGCCATTCGATCGTCAGTTCGTCGTCCTCGTCGAGGCGGAAGCCACGAACCGGCAGAATCAGCTCCGCCCGGTTCACGGAGATGTCGCGCAGTGAGTCGGGCACGGAAAGCTGCAGAAACGCGAGGTTCGAAAGCGACGAATGCATTCCGATCAGAAGCGTGTCGGCGCCGTCGTTCTCGTCGAGATAAGAAACGACGTCGCGGTCTTTGAAAGCGTAGAAGCGGTCGCGGCGCGGGCGCACGTTCACCGTGTCGAGCGTGCCCGTGCTGTCGACAAGCGCGATATACATCATGGCGACGCCGAGCGTGGAATCGGGATCGCCCTCCTTCGACCGAAAACGGATCAGATTGCCCTCGCTCTCCTCGAACTGCAGCCGGATCCCCTGATTCGCGCCCGTGGAATCGATCCAGTCACGCACCCAGTCGAGCGGGAGGTCGAAGCGGGTATCGATCGTCGGGGAAATCGTGAAGCCGTCCAGGGTGGTCTCGAGCTCGCGCGTGGATCCGCCCTCGGTCCACGTTTCCTTGATCCGGTCGACCATGACGTCCGCGCTGCCGACAAGTGTATCGAGGGGCAGGGTGACCCATGCGGCCCTGACCGAGTCGGCCTCCGTGGGAAGGCCGCGAAACTGGACGGCGCCGACGAAACGGAACTTACGCACGCTGCCGACCACGACTTCATGCTGCGAGCCGCTCGAAACCGAGGCCTCGAAGAACGAGTCCTTGATGAAAACGATCGCGGAATCGAGGCGCGGCGTGGCCCAGTCACGATTCGTGATGAAATCGGACCCTACCATTGTATTCTCTTCGCTGGTCCCGCATCCGAACGGAAGCAGAAAGACTGCGACGAGAAAGACGCCGGTTCGCAGCAGGGAGTGTCGATTCATGAACAGTGGTTTCCCCTCTTCTAGAGCGGCGCCAATCGTAGGTGAAGGCTACCGGGGGGTCAAGGAATGACCCCGACGACCCGCGCTCTCGCGTTTCTGCGGAAAGAACGGGCGGCCGTGCTCGTTCTGCTCGCCGCCACGCTCTTCCTCGTGATTTCGACGAGGACCGATCCCGAGGGAGGCGATTCGGCGGAACTGATCGCCGCCGCCTTCTGCCAGGGGATTCCTCACGCCACCGGGTATCCTCTCTACACGTGGCTCGGCGGGATTTTCCGTCTTCTGCCCGGTCTCGCGCCGGCGCACGCCATGAACCTCTCGTCGGCCCTGTTCGCGGGCGGCGCGCTCTTTCTGCTGGCCCTCGCGGTGCGGGAGCTGCGTGGACGCATGCTCGCGCCCGCCATCGCCGCCGCCACGCTCGCCCTCGGCCGCCCCTTCTGGTTCATCGGGACATTCGCCGAAGTGTATGCGCTGCACGCGTTTCTGCTCGCGCTCACGCTGTTCCTGCTGTTCCGCTGGCGCCGCACGGGCAACGACCGGCTGCTGTTGCTCGCGACGTACGCGGCGGCCCTCGACGCGACTCATCACGGCAGCGCGCTTCTCTTCGCACCCGGCTACGCCGTGCTGGTTCTGCTTTCCTTCTCGATCCGTCCGCCCGCAAAGCGTTTTCTCGCGGCGCTGCTCCTCGTGCCTGTCGCGTTCACCGTGTTCGCGCACCTTCCGATCCGGAACGGCGCGAACCCGCCGATCAACGCGTTCGACGAAATCCAGACGAAAGTGGAATGGGGCCT
>JABDJQ010000136.1 GCA_013002425.1 Gemmatimonadota bacterium | reverse complement strand
GAGCGTCACCGTAGGCGCCGTCGACGTCGACGAGCAGCGTGTCGCCGCCGAACACCACCTCACGGGCGCTTCCCGAAAGTCCCGCGCCGCCGATCGAGCCCGTGAGATCGAGCGTCGGGAACGAATTCCAGCGCGCCCCCGATTCGCGGGCCGTGAGCGCGTCGACCGCGAAACCCGCGGCGCGAAGCGATTCATTATTATTGTAGGCTCGCTCGAGGAGCTCTTCGATCGGCTCCACGGCAAACGCATCCGGCGGATTGTCGGAAGGGCGAAATCGCACATGCCGCCCGGGCCGCGCCCCGATCAGGGAAGCCAGCCGATCCGAGACGCCGTCGAGCTCCTCTTCGCGATCGAGCTCCGCCAGTTGCTGTTCGGCAAGAAAGACGCGCGCGTTCGCGACTTCGTTCGGTCCGACGAGGCCCGCGCCCGCCCGGAGCCGGGCCTGCTCCAGCAGCGCCCGCGCCCGTTCGACGATCACCTGCTGGACCGCGTAGTCCCTCTCGGACGCATAGAGCTCCCAGTAGGTCGCCTCCGTCTCCGCCTCGACCAGCAGCCGCGCGTCACGATCGTTCGCGCGCGCTTCGTCGAGAGTCCGCGCCGCCCCCGCCCGGTCGCCCCACGTCCCCGGGCCGAACCCCCGGAGCAGCGGCTGGCGCACGGAAAGGCGGCCGTCCACGCGATATTCCGGATCGATCGCCGCAAACTCGGAATTCGTCTCCGTCTTCCGGGCGTCGAAGCTCGCCTCGAGCTCGGTCCCGAACGGAAGCGTCATGCGGGCGCCGGCCGTTCCCTCGGTCTCCTCCTGGATAATGAGATCCGGGCGCGTAAACGGGGATGACGACGGATTCTCGGTGCGGGACCGGGTCACATCGGCGAAGATTTCGGGGTCGAATGCCCCGCTTTCGCCCTGGAGAGCGGCTCTTGCGGCCTCGAGCGCCGCTTTCGCCTCCCGGGCGCGGGTCGCGTTTTCATAAGCCAGGGACAGGGCCCGTTCGAGCGTGAGCGGCTCCCCCGGGATCGCCTCCAGACGCACCGCGAGGGCGCTGTCGGGGTCGAACGGCGCCGGAATCGGCTGAGCGTACGCCGTCAGGGGCAGAATCAGTGCGATCGCGAGCGCGGCAAGCGCGCCGAAGCGGCACGGTTCGTGGCTGGGGAGCGGCCTTATTATCATCGAATCAGGATACAACTTCCTCCGGGATACGGATACCCGGCCTTTTCGAGCGGCGAAAAATATCGAGAAAAGCGCTTTGGATGTCGGCTCGCCGTTGTGCTACCGTTCCCCCTGCACGTCTAAATAAGGAGAAACGTAAGCAATGAATACGATCTGGGATCGGCTTCTCGAAGTCATTTTCTATATCTTCGATTTCTTCCTCTGGCTGTTCCACGGCACGGGCAGCTGGTTCGACTGATCAGGTCAGGTACGTCAATCGCCCTGCTTCGCACCTTCCTGCCGTAACTCCGCGAGCATCTTCGCGGCATTGTCGTTGTCCGGATCGAGAAAGAGCGCCTGCTGATAGTGCAGAATCGCACGCTCCCTGTCGCCTGCCTCGCGATACGCCTCCGCCAGACTGTCATGGACATTTCCACTCGCGGGGAACCGCTCCACGTTCAATCGAAACAGTGCGATCGCCTCTTTGAGCGCGCCCGCCTCCAGTTGTTCGTACCCCAGGCTGTTCAGCGTGCCTTCGCTGAAATCGTACCCGCCCCGGCCGTAAAAGTTCTCGTGAAGTTCTTCGTACTTCTCGACCATCGCGCCGGCCCCGCCCTCGGTCAGCGATTCCGTGAGTTCTTCGGCCAGCGTCATCGGCCGCGGCTTCCCCATGTGACAGGTGTGACACCACATATTCACCTGTGTCGGACCCGAGGGTTCGATCGTGTCGAGTGACTTGTTGATCGTACCGAGCATTTCGAGCATGACCCGCGCCGTCTGCTTCATCGGGTTCTCGTCCGACGCGAAATCGTACGTGCTGAGCGGCTTCCCCGCATCGCCAACGTGACAGTGCGAGCAGCGGACGCCGAGTGCGCGCGTAAACCCGGTCATCACGGCGCGAAGGCGCTCGGGCGACGTGTCTTCGGGGAATACCTGCAGATTCTGCCCGCGATCGGGCCACGTCCACGAATCCTGCGCGCCTGCAGACGAAACGGCGAGCGGAAGAACCAGAAAGGAAAAGAGTAGAACCGGGGCAGAGGGCAACGGAAATCGCGGCACGACAGAGTCCTCCTGCGGCATGAAAACGCTTGGATTGGAAATCAAGGCGGGTGCGGACTGCAGTTTACATCAAAAGTGTCGGGAAGGAAAAGGGGGAGAGGCGAGTGCGGCCACAGCGGAACTTCTGCGCGGCGTTGGGTACGACGACGACCTCGCACTGCTCGCCGTCATTCACGAGCAACCCGAGCGTTTTTCTCTGCACCATCGCCGGGGATGACCATGCCCGGATCCCGCTCCCCGGCATCACACAGGGTAAATCGGGCGGGGCATGGTCTTCCGCTCGCCGCTCTGAATCTCGGCGGCAATGTTGCGCGCAGCGGTCTCTCCCATCCTCTCTGACGGGAACCCCGCTTCAGGCAAGCCGCAAGCGACGTGCGTTTCCCCGGGGGGAGGGACACGAACGGCGGCTCCGGCCGCGTAGACATTCGGATACTCGGGGTGCCGAGCCCTCTCGTCCACACGAATGAAGCCTTCGCCGTTCGCCAGTCCCGGTGTCGCCCGCACAGCTTCGACCCCCACGAAACGTGGAATGATCATCGTGAACTTCGACGGCAGAAACTCGCCCGACTCGAGCGAGACGCCGTTCTCCGTCACCTCCCTGATCCTCGCGTTCGCGCGGGTTTCGATACCGCACATCCGGAACATTCTTTCGGCCTTGCTTCGTCCCGTGCCCAGATCGCCGAAACCGAAGTGCTCGAGAACCTCTTCCGCCGTGACGTACGTGATGGGCGCCTCGTGGTGAAGGTTCTGTTTCTCGAGCTGGTAACGGACGTTGAACAGGAACTCGCATGCCGCACCATAGCAGGCGGAGCCTTGTGCCGCCCCGATCACGATCGGACCGGGGTCTTTCAGGAAAAGCTCCCAGGCGTGCTTCGCCTCTTCCGCATGTTCCAGACTGCATATCGACAGAGAGTGCCGATGCGGGCCCAGACCCGGGATATTATCGAAATCGACGTGCGGACCGGTGGCGATCAAGAGGAAGTCATAGCGGACCGGTTCTTCCGTTGTCAGAACCTGGCGCCCATCCAGGTCGAAACCTGTCACCAGAGTCTGATTGAAGGAAATACCGTGCTTGTCGTATACAGGCCGCACGTCGAAACTGATGTCGTCTTTTTTACGGAGGTCGAACGGGTACCAGGTGAGCGACGGAGTGAATACAAAGTCCGCCGATTTATCGAGCACGATGATTTCGTGCTCTCCGCGGAGAAGTTCCGCGAGGCCGAGCGCTGCCGCGTATCCCGCGATGCCCGACCCGACGATGGCGATGGTTTTCCGGCTCATCCGGTACCCTTCCGTTCGATCCTCCGCATACAACGTAGACCGGGAATACGGGATCGTGCATAAGGGGAAACCGAAACGAGAAAGGGGGATCGAGAGGCTCTTGTCCGGTGGCGAGGCAGGTGACGGGGCGCAGGCGCCGGCGCTAGCGCTGCTCGAGCTCGGCGGTCCAGTTCAGGATGATCTGCGTGGGCGGCACACGATCGCTGTCGAGAATCTCGAGGCAGTAGAAGCTCTGTCCATCGCGCGCGGGTACGTAACGGTTTCGCGCGAAGGTGTTTCGCTGCACGGGAGCGCCGAACAGCTCTTCGGGAGCGCCGAGAAGCAGTTTTCCCGCCGGGTCCTCATCCACTGAAACGGCCATCAGGGAACGGCCCGGCGCGAGGTAATAGAGCTCTCGCCCGTCCCCCCGCCAGTGCGGGTCACGCCCGCCACTCGTCGAAACCTGCCATTTGCCGCCGGCCGGTCCCAGCCCGCGAAGATAGACCTCAGAAGCTCCGGTCTCGTCCGTGGAGTAGGCCAGATAGCGCCCGTCCGGAGAGCCGTGGGGGTGGTACTCATTGAAAGACTCGGCCCCGACGAACCGAAGACTGTCCGACGCGTCGATCGACAACAGTCCCACGTCGAACCCGTTTCCGGACCTGAAAGCACCGAAAACAATCGTATTCTTCTCGGGCCAGTCTACCGGATAAATGCCGTATGTCCTCGCGGCGACGACTTCCCTGACACCGGTCCCCGATGTGCTCTTGCGAACGATTGCGTTCTGGCCGTCGACCCTCGAGTAGAAAGCAAGCTCCGATCCGTCAGGCGACCAGACGGCGTCTCCGTTCCTGCCCTCGAAAGTAAAGCGGGAGCGAACATTGCGGTCCAGGTCCCATATCCAGACATTCTCGTCCCCCGACTGGGGGTCGATGCGCCCGAGCGCCAGTCTCGACCCGTCCGGGGAAAGTGCCGGCTCCGCGTAGGCGTCGGGTTCGCCGATCGTGCGCAGCGTTCGTCCCTCGCGATCCAGTTGCACGATCTGTCGTTCCCGCGCTTCGCCCTGCGTGTAGATCAGCGCTCCCGTGTTGGAGAACGAGAAATGCGCGAGGCCGGCCGCGCCGGTCCCGATGCCCTCCGTCAGCGCGAACGCATCCCCGACCAGTTCCTCCCTGTCGGCGTCGAACTTCTGCGCGAGCAAGGTCCCGTTTCGTTCGTACACGAGATATCCCGGATGCACGTACTCGAGGCGCGAATCCCCCATCGTCAGCTTCTTCGACTCCATCGATCCGATGCGGCCCAGATGGATTTCGTCAGGCCCCTGCTTCATACGAATGAATACGAACCGTTCGCCGTCGGGCAGGAAGAACGGCCACGCGCTCGTATTCCCGCCATTCGTTCGATCGATGTTTGACGCGGGGCGAATCTCTCCGCCCCCGACCGGGACCGCCAGGATCGAGTCGCCGCGCGAGCCGTCGAACAGAATGAAGTCCTTCCCCCAGCAGCCGTCGGCCCCGGTGAACTGACAGAGGGTCAGAGGCGGGCCCCCGGCAATCGGGACGCGCTGCAGTTTGTTCCCCGAGAAGTACGCGACGTTTCTCGAGTCCGGCGACCAGAACGGGCGCTTCGCCCCTTCGGTCCCGGCAAGCGCATAGGCGTCGTTGGAATTGAGAGGCCGCAGCCAGATCATCGTCTGGCCCGTCGCGTCCGTTCCGTTGAACGCGATGGTGCGGCCGTCCGGCGATATGCGCGGCGAGCCGAACGAGTTCACCTGCGGGGGTGCCTCGATCAGAAAGCGCATGGCCATCGGTGCCGGCGGTTCGGGCTTCATGAAGTGCAGTGCGCCGAGCGCGATCGTCGAAAGCGCGAAGAGGCCGGCGAGTAACCAGGCCGTGCGCGCCTGACCGCGGCGTTTCGCGGAAACCGGTTTCGGAATGCCGAGTTCGGAGCCCCCCTCCTGGATCCATTTCAGTTGCAGCGCGACGTCGTGCGCCGTCTGCCAGCGGTTATCGGGGTCCTTCTCGAGGGCAGTGCGGATCAGGCGATCGAGCGCCGGCGGCGTCATCGGCTGGATCGTCGTGATCGGCTGCGGCTGTGAGGTCATGATCGACGCGATCAGGCTCGCCTGGCTGTCGCCCGTGAACGCCTTCTGCCCGGTCGCCAGTTCGTAGAGCAGCGCGCCGAACGAAAAGATGTCGCTCCGCGCGTCGGCCTCTTTGCCCTCGAGCTGCTCCGGCGACATATACTGGAACGTTCCCATAATCGTTCCCTGCTCCGTGAGCGGCGCCGAGGGGGCGACGCCGGTCGCCATCTGCGTGAACGTAGAGTTCGTCGTCGCCTCGTCCGCAACCGCGATCTTCGCGAGACCGAAGTCGAGCAGTTTCGCGCCCGTCTTCGTCAGGATCACGTTGCCGGGCTTCAAGTCGCGGTGCACGACGCCGTTCTTGTGCGCCGCTTCGAGCGCCTCGGCAATCTGCACCGCGATCGGAAGCAGTTCGGTCGCGCCGAGCGGACCGCGTTCGAGGCGCGTGGCGAGCGTCTCCCCTTCGAGCAGTTCCATTACAAGAAAGTCGGTGCCGTCTTCGTGGCCGATGTCGTAGAGCGAGCAGATGTTCGGGTGCTGCAGATTCGAAATCGTCTTCGCTTCGCGGTCGAAGCGGTCGCGGAGATCCTTGTTCTCGGAGAGATGACTCGGAAGCACTTTGATCGCGACCGTGCGGTCGAGACGCACGTCGCGCGCGCGATACACCTCGCCCATGCCGCCCGCGCCGATGGATTCTTCGATTTCGTAGTGGCCGAGTCTGGTGCCGGGAGTGATCATGCGCTACCGCTGCTCCAGTTCGGCGGTCCAGTTCAGGATGATGCTCGTCGGCGGCACACGATCGCTGTCGATAAGGCTCAGGCAGTAGAAGCTCTGTCCGTCGCGCGCTGGTACGTAACGGTTTCGCGCGAATGTGTTTCGCTGCACGGGAGCGTCGAACAGTTTTTCGGGAGCGCCGAGAAGCAGTTTTCCCGCCGGGTCCTCTTCCACTGAAACGGCCATCAGGGAACGGTCCGGCGCGAGGTAGTAGAGCTCTCGCCCGTCCCCCCGCCACTGCGGGTCACGACCGCCACTCGTCGAAAGCTGCCATTTGCCGCCGGCCGGTCCCAGCCCGCGAAGATAGACATCAGAAGCTCCGGTCTCGTTCGTGGCGTAGGCCAGATAAC
>JABDJQ010000530.1 GCA_013002425.1 Gemmatimonadota bacterium | reverse complement strand
AGCGGGGCGCGGACCGAGATCATTCACGAGGCGTTTACCGAAGTCGCGAAGTGCATTCAGGCCCACCGATTCTGCTTCTGCCGGATGGAGCCGACCCGCGACGGTGGTTTCAGAGCATCGAAGCGCCGGGTATGGGACGCAGCCGGAAGGAGCGTGGAAGCCCTCCCGAGGATGGATTTTCCTGCCGACTCGTTAATCCTGCGCGATCTTCTTCAGGGAAAGCCGGTTCAAAGAAGACGGTCCGAGGCGAACCGGGAAGACGCCGGTATCTTCGCCAGAGTCGACGCACTCTCCTTCATCACGGTCCCCGTATTTTTCGACGATCAACTCTGGGGCCTGCTCAAGTATGACGATGTTCAAACGGAGCGAATCTGGCATGAAGCCGAAATCAAAGCCCTCGAACTCGCGAGTCAGACGATCGGCGCCGCACTCCGCGATCGCGAGTCCCAGGAGGAAATCCGCCGCATAACGCAACGTCACAGAGACCTGACGGACAACGCTCCGTTCTGCGTTCACGAACTCGACCTCGAAGGGCGGATCCGATCGATCAGCAAGTGGGGATACTGCGCACTCGGCTTTCAGTGTGAAGCCGACGTGGTCGGACTGAGAGTGACTGAGTGCGTTCATCCGGACGACCGGGCGCTTTATTCGGAAAGGCTGGCCAGTGCGATCGCCGGCGAATACTGCGAGTTCGAATTTCGGATGACGACACCGGACGGATTTACTGAGTGCAATACCACGATGATTCCGATCCGGAACACAGACGGGAATGTCACACACGTCATGGGCACCACTTCGGACATCAGCAGGCGCAGGGAGGCAGAGCGCGAGGCGGCGACCATGCGCCAGCGCCTCGGCCGGGCGGAGGCCGCGAGCAACGTCATGCGCTGCATTGTCGGACTCGACTCGACATGGAAGTCCGTTCCCGCCCGGCTCTGCAGATTGCTCGGCTACACGCGCGCGGAAATGATGCAGACGACATGCGCCGCGCTCACCCACCCGGATGATCTGGAAAGCGAAACAGCTTTGAAAACAACCGTCTACAAACGGGAGTCCGACAGCTTCGAAATGGAAAAGCGTTTCATTCGCAAAGACGGCACTCCGGTCTGGGTCTATCTGAGTGGAACCATGATGCGCGACGAACAGGGGCGGGACGATCGGTGGCTCGCGTTTATTCGCGACATCAGCGAGGAGAAAGAGTCCGAGGAGGAGCTCCGGAAATCGAAGCAGGACCTCCGCGCTCTCGCCAAGCGGCTGCAGAACGTGCGCGAAGAAGACTTTACCCGCATATCACGCGAAGTGCATGACGAACTCGGCCAGTCGCTCACGGCGCTCAAGATGGACGTCGGGTGGATCGACCGGCGTCTCGAAGGGAAGGAAGAGAGCAGGCAGTTTCGCGAGAAGATCGACGGCATGTACGCGATGATCGATCGTACGATCGAGCATGTGCGTGAGATCTCGACATCGCTCCGGCCGCCGATTCTCGACGATCTGGGAATCGCGGGCGCGCTCGAGCAACTCGTTGCGGACTTTTCACAAAGCACGCACTGCCGTTTCGAGAGAGCCCGGGAACTCGAAGCGCTCTGCCCGACGAGGGACCAGGCCACCGCGATCTACAGAATCGTGCAGGAAGTGCTGACGAACATCACGCGACACGCCAATGCAAAAGAAGTCGAGATCGCCGTGGATCGCTCGGCTTCCGGCGGTCTGCTCCTTACAATCCGCGACGACGGAATCGGTTTCGACGAATCCAGGCTGACGCATAACGAAATGCTCGGCATCGTCGGCATGCGTGAACGCGCGGTCGTGTTCGGCGGCGAAGTCCAGTTCGAATGCGCGCCCGGCGGCGGCACGCTGGTGTCGCTTCACATTCCCCTTCGACGGGGAGAGCCTTCTCCATGAACGTTCTCATAGTCGATGATCACGACATCGTTCGCCGGGGAATTCGCGACACGCTCACGGATGCGTTCGGGGAGATCCGGTGCGGAGAGGCGCCGGATGTGAGCGGCGCATGGGAGAATCTGGAGAACTCGCAATGGGACGCGATGATTCTCGATATTTCTCTCGGCGGCGAGAGCGGCCTCGAGTTTCTGAAAGACTTTCGCAGGCGCGACGCGGACCTTCCGGTGCTCGTGCTGAGCATGTACCCGGAGAATCTGATGGCGTTGCGTGCGCTGAAGGCCGGCGCCAACGGATATCTCTGTAAAGGCCTCGCGGCGGCCGAACTGCCGCGGGCGATCCGCGAGATTCTCGAAGGAAAGCCGCATGTCAGCCAGCAGGTCACATCCGAAATGATGTCCCAGATGGCCGGCAGCAGGGACGAGGCGCAGTCCTCGCT
>JABDJQ010000501.1 GCA_013002425.1 Gemmatimonadota bacterium | reverse complement strand
CTGTACGTGCCATGCGAGGTCCTTTCCCTATTCCCACACGCCGAAGCCGCGCTCCAGCGAGTACTCGTAATCTTTCTTCTGGCGGATTCGGTCTCTGTCCAGTGTAGGAGGAATTCCCGCCGGAAAGCGAGCCCCTTTCGCAAGTTCGGTCCAGCGCACGCGATCGGGGTAGTCCTGTGTCTGGCGGCCGGCGTAGTCGCCGCTCGATCCGAAACCGGCGATGGCATGGACGATGACTCCCGGGACCGCCCACAGGCCGATCAGGAGGGGCGAGATCACGAAGTTCCCGAATGCGTGCAGTCCGCCCGAGTAGTACTGCCCATGGCGCAGGCCCCAGAGCTCGATCACTTCGCTCCGGGGGATGCGCTGGAGGTTGGCGCCGTCGAGCAGGAAGAGCGTATCCGGCTCGACCGCGATGATCTCTCCCCACGTCTTTCGTTTCCGGCGTTCGCCCTCTGCGGGGGGAACCACGACGACGGCCCACGATCCGTAGGCATGCGCCGCTTCTTCGTCGATCGGGTCGAACCAGTTCTTCGGAGCGCGGTAGATCTCATTGCACCCGGCGTTCGGGAACAGCATCGACAGAACGAGCAGCAGCGAGATCCGGGCTCGCCGCCTGCGCCTCCCGGCGCGCGTGTTCCTATGAAATTGCTTATTGAGCGGCAAAACGGCTCCCCCAGAAAGCGTCTTCCATGTCGGGTTCCATGCGCTTGAAAACGGGCGCGAGATCGCGAAACGACTGGCGTGGCTGAAAGAGCATCCTGCGAAGCAGCGCGGGATCTTCTTCCATCTCCCAGGCGCGTCGCATCCATTCGATATAGTAGCCGCGGCACGAAAGGAAATACGCGTAGTCGCCGGGCGGCGCGGCGTAGCGGGCCTCGAACGCTTCGCGGGGCAGGTTGACGACGACCTGTGCGGTATCGAGCAGCGCCGCGAGTGTTGCTTCGCTCGTGATGTTCCCGCGCGTGACCCGGGAGGGAGGGACGATCACGACGTCGGCCGGTTCGATATCGCGGGCGAGTGCGACGCGATCGATCCGCCAGTTCCCGCGCGGGAGGCGTATCACGAGTTCGCTTGTCGGTTCGAGCAGATCGTGCAGTGGAACGAGATGCGTATCCGAAGCCAGCGGGCCGAACTCGCCCACCGTGCCGAGCACGCGCGCACCCGGGCTCCATTCCGCGGGGAGCGTTTCGGGAGCGGGCGCGCGGACTTCGATGCGGCCGAGTCGCGCCGTCAGATCGAGCCCGCGGAAGAACGCCGGATTCGACTCCATACGTGCGAACCATTTGCCCGCGTCCCGCCCCATGTACGCGAGGGTCTGATACAGCAGGAACGTCGAGACGAGAGTGCGCCGCGCCCCGATCACGATCCCGTCGCGCGCGGTAACCGGCTCGCCGAATCGCAGACGGATCGTTTCCGAGGCGGCGAGATCGGTCGAGTCTGTGAGCGTGAAGTACTCGATCCCGTCGCGTGCCCGCACGAAAGCGTCGACGGGCCCCGAGATGTCGGAGCGCGCGCTGATCGAGGCTTCCACGGCGCCCGTCCTCCAGAACCGTCCGTCCGTCCCCTGAAACGCGGACTGTCCGGTTTCGACGGGAACCGCGAGGAGGTCGGCGCTTCGAATCACGTGCGTTTCGAGTGCCTCGTTACGAAAGGCGAGCGTCACCGTGTCGTCCAAGCAGTTCACGGGCCCGATGTCGTCGATGTCGTTCTTTTCGAGGACCGGCGCGATGCTCGACGAAAACGCTTCCGCTACCAGCATGAGGGAATCGCCGCGCTCGGCGTAAATCGAGGGGCACGATCCGAAGCACGCTTTCGGGTTCGTATAGCAGGCGACGGCGCCGGCCAGCATGATGCCGGTGATGACGGTGTTGACGCCGCTTCGGGGCAGAATGCGAATGCGATTGGTCTCGAAGAGGACGACGCTGTCCGTCGCGACCGCGAGCGTTCCGCTGTCGAGCGTGTCACGATTTGATCCGAGGTGCGCTCCCGTGCCGGCAACCTGGGCGGAGTCGATATCCCAGTTCTCGAACACGAACACGCCGCCGCTCCGCAGGTGGGCCTTGAGATAGTCGGCTTCGCCGTCGACCTCGCGCCACTCTTCCGGCGGATGGTGATCCCAGTCCACGTAGCGGGCGCACGACTGTATCGTGAAGAGGAGTGCGATCGCGATGGCGAGGATCTTCGCTCCGGGGCTCTTCGGGTATTGTGAGGGGGGCGGCGCAGCGCGCATGCGTTCTCCTGATCCGGCTTTTCACATCATATCCCATCAGCGGCCGTTCGGATCGTCACTTCTCGGGGCGCAACTACGGGCCTCCCCGCCGCGATAAGGGGGTGACGGCGGCGGGGAGGGGCGGATTCGCCTTGCCACCCGGGCTTCGGGCCTGCCCCGACCCGTGCGGATCGACCTCCTTCGCGCCGTCCCTCGGCATTCGCCGGCCCACCGCCCGCTCGTGCTACAATTCGGCTCGTTTTCCACGCGACCGAAGGAGCGAGAATGGACCGCGATCAAGCCTGGCAGATCGTCACGGAACACACAGAAAGCGAATCCCTGCGGAATCACATGCGCGCCGTCGAAATCGCGATGCGCGCCTACGCGAAGAAGCACGGCGAAGACGAGGAGAAGTGGGGCGTCACGGGGCTGCTGCACGACTTCGACTACGAGAAGTATCCGAACGACGCGCTCTCGCCGACGGAGGAGCATCCGTCGTGGGGCGTGAATTATCTGCGCGAACACGGATGCTCCGAGGAGATCTGCGAAGCGATCATGGGTCACGCGCATTACACGGGAGTGCCGCGCGAGTCGCTGCTCGCAAAAGTGCTGTTCGCGACCGACGAGCTCACGGGCCTCATAACGGCGGTCACGCTCGTGCGTCCGTCGAAGAAGATCGCCGAGGTGAAGCTCAAATCCATCAAGAAGAAGTGGAAGCAGAAGTCGTTCGCGGCCGGCGTCAATCGCGACGAGATCGTCGAAGGGTGCGAAGCGCTCGGCTTCGATCTCGACGAACACATGCAGTTCGTTCTCGACGCGATGAAAGAGCGCGCGGACGAAATCGGGCTCTAGGAGTCGTATCGTGTTGACAACGTCCCCCGATTCGCCAAGATGATTTCATGACGGAATCGAACACGCCGAAGTATCTGCAGCCGATCCTGCTGTTCGCGCTGATCCTGCTCACGCTCTTTCTCGTGCTGATTCGTGATCTGATCGTCGGGCTGCTGCTCGGGTTCATCGTGGCGGCCATCACGATCAAACTCTACGACGGCTTTCTCCGTCTGGCGCGCGGCCGGGAGAGCCTCGCGGCGGGGCTCTCCGTACTCTTCATCTTCCTGATCGTGGTCGTTCCGTTCGGCTTCACGGGTTATCTCGTCGCGAACGATCTTTCGGGTTACCTCGACCCGAACGGCAAACTGCGCCAGGACGTGATCCCGGCCATCGAAAATCTGTGGGTTCGCCTGCTGCAGCAGGAGGAGTTCCAGATCCTCGGGATTCCGATCAGCGTGACCGATCTCAGCAACAAGGTGCAGGAGTTCGCGACGAACGTCGCGCAGGTCGTGCTGTCCACCGTGCGGAAAGCGGCGAGCAATATCACCGGGTTTCTGCTCGTGCTGATCACTTTTCTCTACACGCTCTATTTCGGATACCGCGACGGACGCCGTTTTCTGCACTGGCTGGTCGGCATCCTGCCGTTCCGCGACGAACGCGGGCAGGAGTTGATCCAGCAGTTTCACACGACCGCGCTCGCGGTTTTTCGCGGCACGCTCGTGATCGGACTCGTGCAGGGGATTCTCGGCGGCATCCTTCTCTGGGCGACCGGGGTTCCGACGCCGTTTCTCTGGACCGTCGTGATGGTCGTGCTTTCGATCATCCCCGGGCTCGGCGTGCAACTCGTGCTCGTTCCGTCAGGGATCTTTCTGATCGCGGGGGAACAGGTCACCGCCGGCGTAATCGTGCTCGTCGTCGCCATCGCCGTGATCGGCACGGTCGACAATCTGCTGCGCCCGATTCTCGTCGGGCGCGAGACGAAGATGCACGAGCTGCTGATCTTCGTCAGCACGATCGGGGGGCTGATCGTGCTCGGCGCGCCGGGGCTCATTATCGGCCCGATCATCGCGGCCCTGCTCCGCACATCCCTTCGCTACTATCAGGAGCATCGGGCCGAAATCATCTCCTAGTAAGATCCGGCGGCTTCGCCCCACTCACTGCCGGGAATCGCCAGGGAGCCGGCAGCATGATGCAGAAACTGATGAACGGAATGACGGGTTCGTGCCGGGAGACGGCGCGCCTCGGAGCCGAGCGCCTCGTGCGCCCGCTGACCGTGGTGGAGCGGGTCCGGATGACGCTTCATATGTCGATGTGCGGCGTCTGCAAGTCGTATGCGCGCCAGATGGCCGCGATCCGCCGCGCTCTTTCCCGCGAGGACGCCTCGCTTTCCCGCGACGCCGAGCGGAGAATCGTCGAATCGATCCGAAAAGGGGCCTGAGAGTCCGCGAAAGCCGCCCCGCCCCGCCTATTTTATTGATTGCCTATCCCGAAATGTCGTAGGTTCTTCTAAAGGAGGATCTTATGAAGGCTGCTCTTGCCCTCTACTGTCGCGAGCCGAAACCGGGTCATGTGAAAACGAGGCTGGGAATCGACATCGGCGACGAAAGCGCCAGTGAGTTCTACGAGCGGTGCCTGGGGCTGCTTCGGGACGAAGTGGACGCGGTCCTCGATCTGTACGATCTGATCATCTGCCCGAGCCACGGATACGAGGGGGCGTGGGCCCGCAAGTTCTTCGGCCGCAAGGAGACGCTCGTTCTCCCCCAGGTCGACGGCAACCTCGGCACGAAGCTCAGCCAGAGCCTCTCCGATATCCGCACCGCGGGCTACGGCCCGGTCGCTTTCATCGGGTCGGACGCGCCTTCGCTTCCCGTGCAGTTCCTGCGCGACGTGCACGAACTCGCGCAACGGCACGACATCGTGCTCGGTCCGACCGACGACGGCGGGGTCTGGACGATGGCCGTCGCCGGACAGGCGCCCAGCCTGCGCGAGATTCCATGGAGCACCGAATTCGTGTTCGAGCGCCTGATGGCGGAATCGCGCCAGGCCGGGATCTCGGTCGGTATCGCGCGCACGTGGTACGACGTCGACGACAAGCGCGGCCTTCGGCGCGCCGCGGTCGACCTCGACGCGAGCGAATCATCGCAGCGACAGGAACTCGCCCGCTGGATCCAGGGCATCATCAAAGGTGTGGCCTGAGCCGACAGCTCGCCGTATCCCCATGAAAAAGCGCTACGTCCTCCCGATCCCGATTCTGATTCTGCTTGCCGTGATCGCGGGATTCACTCTGGGTACTCTCGATCAGACGCTGGCCGAATGGGCCGAGCGTCTTCTGACCTACGTGCGTGGTCTGGGCGCATGGGGCCCGATCGTCATCGTCGTCACGATGATGGTCGTCTGCGTGACTTCGCTCCCCGGCGCGCCGCTCACGCTGGGCTGCGGCTTTCTGTTCGGCGTCTGGAAAGGCACGCTGATCGCGACGGCCGGCGCCACGCTCGGCGCGAGCGCCGCTTATATTCTCGGCCGCACCTTCGCGCGGAACTGGGTGAAGCGGAGTATCAGCAGAAGAGCGCGCTTCGCCCGTCTCGATCGCGCCACGCAGCATCACGGATTCACGATCGTTCTGCTTTCGCGTCTCTCGCCGCTCTTTCCGTTCAACCTGCTGAACTACGCGTTTTCCGTGACCGCGGTCAAGTTCCGCGACTATTTCGTGGCGACGATGCTCGGCGTGATCCCGGCGTGTTTCGTGTGGGTTTACATGGGCACGTTCATGAAGACGATCGCCGAGGTCGCGACCGGCAAGGTCGATCCCGCGACCGTCAAGCCGTGGGTGCTGGTGCTGAGTCTCGTAATCACGCTGATCGCCATGGTGATTCTGGCTTACGTGGCGAAGAGAATGCTCGCTCGAGCGCTGGCCGAAGAAGTCACCCCCGAGGAAGCGGCGGAGATGGCGGAAGCGCTGGAAGGGACGAGCGCGCGTCACGCCAGCTCTCTCTCCGCCGAGGAACTCGGTGAGGATCTGTTCGAATCCTCGAAGCGGGTCGATCCGGTCGATCCCGCGCATCCCGACGGTTCCTGAGCGACGGGAAGAGCCGTGAAGGAATCCGCATCAGCCGCTTTTGCCCGCACCCCCCGGCCCTCTGACGATCCGTACGTATCCATCGTGATTCCCGTATTCAACGATTCGACCGAGCTGGCGCGTCAGCTCGAGGATCTCCGCACGCATTTCGGCGATGTCGAGGTGATCGTGGCCGACGGCGAGAGCTGGGACGATCCCGGCAGCGTCGCGGTGGCGCACGACGCGCTGTTCATCGAATCGGAGCCCGGGCGGGGGCCTCAGATGAACGCCGGCGCCGGAGCCGCGAACGGGAGCGTGCTCTGGTTTCTGCACGCGGACAGTGTGGTCGACCCCGGCAGCATCGGTGCGATCGAGCGGGCGCTGGCGGACCCGGACGCGGTCGGCGGCGCGTTTCGTTTCTCGCTGGCGAAGAAGACATGGTACAAGCCGATGCTCGACGCGTCCGTCGGCTGGCGCACGAACACGTTGCGACAGGCGTACGGCGACCAGGGCATCTTCGTTCGCGCCGAAGTGTTTCGTCTCCTCGGCGGCTATCCCCCGATCGCGCGAATGGAAGATCTCGTGTTTTTCCGCCGGCTTCGTGACACGGGACCCGTCGCCGCGCTCGATACCCCGATCGGCGTCAACCCGCGACGCTGGGAGCGCGACGGCTTCCTGCGCACCACGGCGCGCAATCTGATCGCGTGGTGGTGGTGGGACCTGCGCGGGAAGGGGAGAGGGCGCTAGAACGCGAACGCCCCCCATCAATCACTCCCTTGACC
>JABDJQ010000129.1 GCA_013002425.1 Gemmatimonadota bacterium | reverse complement strand
GAATCATTCTGTAGATGGTGGCGCCCTCAATTGCGGTCGAGACGGGCCCTCGGATGCGCAGATCGTGCGGTGCGTGTTTGACGGAAATACGGCTGGCAATCGTGGAGGTGCTCTCGCGCTCTGGAGCTCGTCTTTCCTCATTGTGGACTGTCAGTTTCTGGGCAATGAGGCGCACGATGGAGGTGCGATCTACAATGGAGGAGGAGGAGCTCCGAGTGGCATGATCGAAACCAGTGAGTTTATTGGCAACTCATGCACTTCCAACGGAGGCGCGATTCACATGTACGGCGGGGATATGGCGGTCGACCGTTGCCTGATTGCGTTGAACTCGGCAGTCTGGCGTGGGGGCGGGGTTCATGTCCGAAATGCGGCCACACTCTCCGTCACGCAAAGTACATTCAGTGATAATTCCGGAGAGGAAGGCGGTAATCTGTCTGCGGTTTTTGGCGGGCAGTGCACGATAGAAAGTTCGATTCTGTCATTTGCGGGGGAAGGTGCGTCCGTCTACTGCAATGCAGGTTCTTATGATCTCTCCTGCTCCAATGTATATGGCAACGTGGGGGGCGACTGGCCATCCTGCGTCTCCGCAGAAGAGGGGGCCAGCGGGAATTTCAGCCTGGACCCGGCCTTCTGCGACACATCCGCACAGGATTATTCGATCGACTTCGCATCTCCCTGCTCCGACGGGAATCACCCGGACAGCTTGCCTTGTGGACTGATTGGCGCGTATGCGCCTGCCTGCGGGGGCGCCACTGCAACAGAGACCGTGAGCTGGGGGGCGCTCAAGGAGATGTTTCGCTGAGGAGGGACGCCCCCTTCCGCCACTCCCCTTGATTTCCCCCCCGAATTAGCCGATACTTGATATGTAGGTATCGTTTTAAGATCGACCTGTACGGGGGCGAATGGACTCGACGGGTGTGTAGTAAACGGTGGCCGCGTGCCGGGGATTGGTCGTTAACCCCGTAAAAATGATGACTAAATCGTAATTGCCAACGAAAACATGGCTCTGGCTGCCTAACTTAGGTTAGATGCAGTTCGTCTGTACCTTCCTCGCCTCTAGGGAGGGATACGGGCGTAACTTATAGAGGCTTTATCTCGAACCAGCGGTCCGGGGGGAGAGACGAGAACTTAGGGCCTGGTCCTGGTGAGATCCTGCCGGTCGGAGCTCACCGAGGACGACAACAAATGACCTGGCTACGCACGTAGACTCCTCCGCCGAACCGCTCTCGGACGCGGGTTCGATTCCCGCCGCCTCCACCAAGTAACCCGCTGTGTATCAGCGGGTTTTCTTTTGTGTACGATTCCACAAACCATGCATGCTATCATTGCTCTGCACTACAAATGCGACCGGCGGCAACTGCCCACGCCTCCGGCACCAGGTTATTTCCGGCCGTACTTCTGATCCATTCCGGCGCCACTACAACCCAAGGAGACGCAATTGAGCATCCCCCGATCGTATCCCGACCTCTCTTCGGTTCTAAGAGTCACGGTTCTTTTCGCTCTCCTCGTGTCAGGCTCAGCCGGCGCGGAATACGTCTCTTATTATAATGATGACGCGGTCCCGTTGACGCTCGACGCCACGCAGGTGGCCGTGCGTATGGAGTCAGACCCGGCGGGCGTGCAGGCCGAATTCGAAGCGCTCGGACTCGAAGCGACAGGTCGCGAGGCGATGGCGGTCGCTTCCTGGTACCGGATTCCGGTCGCCGGCGGCCTGAAGAGCGACGCGCAGATCGAGGCGCTGGTTGCTTCGCTCGCATCGAGATCGGACGTCGCGTTCGCGTCTCCCGTCTTTGCAGGCGAGTACGGCCCGTCGATTCTGACCGAGAACATCATGGTGCTCTTCGACGAGTCCGTGAGCGCCGCGAGCGCCGAGGGTATTCTGTTCGCATCGGCGGGGGCGGCCTATCCCGGCGACGCTGACTGGGCCGACATTCCCGGAGCGTGGTTCGTCGAGCTCGCGACGAAGAACGGCTTCGAAGCGCTCGCAATCGCGAACGATCTTGCGCTGCGGCCGCAGACCCGCGCCGCCGAACCGGACATGATCGTAACGGGACAGAAGGCTTTCATTCCGAACGACACGTTCTGGCCGAACCTGTGGGGTTTGAACAACACGGGACAGACGGGTGGTACGAACGATCAGGACATGGACGCGGCCGAGGCGTGGGATGTGACGTTCGGGAGCGCGTCGATCCCGGTCGCGATCTTCGATGTCGGCACGCAGCAGAATCACCCGGACCTGAACCTGATCACGGGAGTCGACGTCACCAGCGAGGGACCGGGAGATGGCGGGCCCGTCAACTCGTTCGACAACCACGGGACCGGAGTTACGGGCTGCGTATCGGGCATCATCAATAACGCACTCGGGATCACGGGCGTCGCTCCGTTCTGCCCGTCGTTTTCCGTGCGCATGGGAATCACTACTAACTCGGCAGGTAGTTTCACTACTTCGTTCAGCTGGATCGTCAACGGCCTGACCCAGGCCGAAGCGGCCGGCTGTCGTGTTTCGAATCACAGCTACGAAATCGGCGCCACGTCTGCCACGTTCGAGGCCAAGCTCACCGAAACCCGCAACAACGGGATGGTTCACTTCGTTGCAACGGGAAACAGTGGAGCCGGCTCGATCGCCTACCCGGCGAGTGTTCCCGCCGTGAACGCGGTCGGCTCGGTCGACCACAACGGGAACCGCTCCTCGTTCAGCCAGTTCGGTGCGGGAATCGACTTCACGGCCCCCGGCGAGACGATTACGATGGCCGACCGGACGGGCGCCGACGGTTATGTTGCGGGCGACTATGCGACCGGGAGCGGTACTTCACTCGCCTCGCCGTACGCGGCGGGCGTTGCGGCGCTGGCACTCTCGCTGAACCCGACGTACTCCGCGGCGGACGTGGAACAGCTGATGCAGGTGACGGCGGTGGATCGCGGCCCCGCGGGCTATGACACGGAGTATGGCTACGGCTTCGTGAACGCGAACAATGTCGTGCTCAATACGGATTGCCCCGCCGTTATGGACGTGACGCCCCCGGCGCTCGCCTACTCGCTCATGGTGGACAGTTCCGAAACTCATTTTGCGGATATCACGATTCAAAACGTCGCGGGAGCCACATGCTCGGATCTCCACTGGACGATCACGGAAGAAGCCGTGCCCGGTGGCGGCGATTGTGCATGGCTCTCTTTTTCCTCGACGTCCGGTTCCGCGACATCCGTGAGCGTAGGGTCGGATATCCACGTCACGGTCGATGCGACCGGCCTCGCCGGCGGCACCTACAACTGCAATGCGATCATCAACAGCATCGGAGGCCAGGCGGATACCGTAGCGATCTCGCTGACGGTGACATGCGGCCCCGAGATCGTCGTCAACTCGTCCGTTCCCTTCCCGTTCAGTGTCCCCATGGGCGGCACCGACAGCGCGAACCTGCAGTTCAAGAACGAGGTCGCCGCGGTCTGCGATGATCTGATCTGGACGATCACGGAGGACGCCGTGCCGGGTGGGGGCGACTGCAACTGGCTCACGGTCGCCCCGGCCGCCGGAGTCACCGCGCCCCAGGCGTTCGCGCTTCCGCTGATTTCGGTCGACGCGTTCGGCCTTGCACCGGGCGTCTACACCTGCAATCTCGAAATCGCGAGCAACGACCTGAGCGACCCCCTCGTGATCGTTCCCGTAGAGCTCACCGTGACCGGGTCGATCGCCAACGCGACCAAAGGCGTCTGTTATGGAACGCAGGGTTACAATGGGAGTGGTTCGCTCGTCACGATCAACCCGGCTACCGGGGCAGCCACAATCATCGGCGATACGCGCGTAGGCGGCATGCCCGGCCTCGCGATCAATTCGCTCGGGGAAATGTACGGAGTCGGCGGCTCCAGCAGTGCCGAGCAGGATCTTTGGCGGATCGACGCGGCCACCGGGGCCGTCGTGTACATCGGCCCGACGGGAGTTCAGTGCTTCCAGGCCATGGCGTTCGATGAGAACGACGTGCTCTACGGAATCGGCAATTGCGGGGATGACTTGCTCTTCGTCGTCAATACGGCAACGGGAGCGGTCACGCCCGGGCCGGCGGTCTATCCCGACATGGTGGGGATGGCGTTCGATCCTGTAACCGGCGCGCTTCTGGGTGCACCGTGGCATCCGTTGGCGCTCGACACGTTGTTCACGATCGATACCGGTACCGGCATCACGACCGCGATCGGATCGCTCGGACTCGGCCTCGGAATCGGAATCGGCGACATTCACTTTAACTCGAGCGGCTTCCTGTTCGGCGTGGTCGGAGGCGGTGCGAACCCGAACAACTTCGTTTCGATCGACAAGAGCACGGGCGCGGCCACGATTATCGGACCGACGGGGGTCACTCTGACCGGACTCGCCTTTGCGCTCGATGTCGCGACGAGTACGCCCGAGTCCACGCCGTTGCCGGTTCCGCTGGCGCATGCACTTCACGGGGCAACGCCGAACCCGTTCAACCCGGTTACGAGCATCCGTTTCGACATGCCCGCAGCCGGCCGCGTGACCATCAACGTGTTCGACACGGCGGGACGCAGAGTCGCGACGCTCGTCGACGGCGTGCGCGCAGCGGGAGTGCACGATGTACCGTTCCACGGGGACGGTCTCGCAAGCGGTCTCTACTTCTACGAAATGCGAACGGAAGATTATCGTGAGTCGCGGAAGATGATGCGTCCGCTAGGCAGAGCGACTCTGTCGCTGACAGAAAGCGAACGAACGATACGAGGCGCACCGCTCTTTTCGGCGGTGCGCCTCTATTGCGTGATTAACGTGTTTCGCTTCGATCGTCCACTCGGATCAGCGAGACCATGCCTGGACGCCGTGTGATAGACTGCCTTCATGCCGTCTCCGATGAACTTCATCACGATCTGTCTGCACAGTCTCGACATGCGGGACTTCCACAGCACGCTTCGCGACACACCGTTTCTCGACGAACTGCGTGCGCGCTCGGTTTTCATACCGATGGGGCGCGGCCAGGGGCATCATGAAAGCGATTCTCTTCACGCGGAGCTGACCGGGCAGTGGACGGCGCGGGCCAGCAATTCGGTCCTCGACGCGCAGGGCTATCACGCCCCGGATCAGTTCCGACTTCCCGAAACGATCATCGAATCCCTGATGCGGAGCGGCTACGAAAACCTGCCCGCCATCGCGTTTCATCCGCGGTTCTACCGAGGTACGTACGCGGTGCAGGGTGGTATGGGAAGGTACTGGCTCAAAGACGAACCGGAACGGATGGAGCAGTTCGGAGAGGACAGCGATCTCGACCTGGACGGCTGGATCGATCGTGTTCGCGACACGACCGGGCCGTTCTTCGCGCCCATCTTTCTCCGGGAAACGCATCGCCCATGGGCGCAGAATGTGGAGCTGTTCGCGCTGATGGGACTCGGATCGACCCTGCGGCGCATGCTTCGAAAGCGGATGGGGCTCCCGACCCACTGGCCGCACGACGCGTACTGCGCGCGCCGGGCCGCGCTCGAGAAGCCGGACGAGTTCGCGGCCCTGCGAAGACGCGGCCTCGCGAAGGCCGACCGGATCGTGCGCAGAATCTTCGAGGCCACGCGCGACATCAAGAACGTCACCTACCTCGTATACAGCAATCATGGCGAAGTGTTCGACCACTTCCGGTACAACCAGCGCTATCCGTACTCGGTCGTGGACGGCCGCCGCATGATCGAAGGAACGTCGCACGGGCTTCTCCCGTACGAGACCGTATACGCCAACATGCAGATGTGGGTCATTCCCGGGCGCCCCGCGCGCGTGATGCGCGGGACCGGCCGGTCGATCGACATCGCACCGACGGTTCGGGAGCTGGCCGCCGTAGAACCCGCCGTAGAACCCGGCGTCTATGACGGCGAAAGCATGCTTCCCTGTTTCGACGAGGGCTTTTTTCCCGAGAGGGTCCGCTACGCGGAAGCGGTGCAGGGCGCAGGTTGTCTCAGCATGGTGCGCGAGGACGGCTTCAAGTTCCTCTCGGTCGGCGCGGATGTGGAGAAGGAAGACAGCACATTCGGGAAGCGCGGCTTCCCGGGTCACAGACTGGCGGCATTCGATCTGAAGACGGATCCGTACGAATACGTGAACCTCATCGATACACCGCAGGGGCGCGATCTACTTGACTGGGCGATACACACGCACGGGGATCTCAAGAAAGGCACCCGGCGGGGGGCGTCGAGACGCGGCTGAAACGACGACTCGGATCGTCCATCTGCGGTAGATTCCGAAGCGTCCAGTGTTTGGAAACTCTCCGGCCCCGTTCTGCGTATCATTAGACATGTCGTGATGCGAACGTGATCGCCGGAGGGCCTCGGATGAACTCGACACAGGAAACCCGCGCCTGCGTAATCCGCTATCGCCCGGGCCACTGCATGAATCCGCATGCGGACGGCTGCCGGCGTCTCAGCGTGCTCGTCGCGGGTTCCTTCGATGAAAGTCACGGGCAGCGTGCCGACGCGGTCCGACCGGGAAGCGTCGGGATCAAAGGAGACGGGTTCGTCCATCAAAACCGTTTCGGCCCGGATGGAGCGACGGTGGTCTCCGTCGTGCTTTCGTCCAGAACCGCCCGTGCGTTTGCCCCGGCGGAAACGGACCTGTCGGCCGGACGCTGGAATCATGGAGGCATGTCGTCGATCCAGGGCCTTCGCCTCGCGGCCGCGCTTCTCCGCGATGACAACGATGTCGCGGAAGATTCGCTGCGCGGCACGTTGTTCCGCCTCGGCGATCCAGGAGCCCGCACGCGGGCGGCGAACGAACCGCGGGCGGCGACCAGATCGACTCCGGCATTTCTGCCCGCGGTCCTGCGCGAACTGGAGGCGCCGTCAGACCCTTCGTGCATCAACGAAATCGCGCATCGACTCGGCCGACATCCGGTCGCGCTCGGCCGCACGTTTCGCAGGCATGTCGGCTGCACGATGACCGAGTACCGCCAGCGCTGCCGCATCCATCGCGTGGCGCTCGCCCTCATGACAGGCGACGCGGACCTCACGGACATCGCGCTCGACTACGGGTTCTCGGACTTGAGCCACATGGTCCGCACGTTCCGGCGCTTCCTGGACGTGCCGCCGGGCGCGTTCCGTACGACGTTTCGCGAGCTTCCGGGCCGGTTGGATTCGTTCAAGACGGAGTGGGCGCTGTCATTCTAGCATCGGGACGTATCCATTCCCTTCAGGAGGTCCCGATGTTCGCACGCCTTTCGATCGTTTACGCGCTCATGCATTCACACGTCCTTACAGCACTCGTCCTCACGGCGCTCCTCCTCGCGCCGGCCGGCGCCGGGGCCGATGCGCGCCGTCCGGTCACGGACGCCGACGCGTTCCGCGCGGAATTCGAAGCCCGGCTCTCACACCTTCTGGTCGATCTCGCAATCGTTCCGAGCATCGGCGTCGCCGTCGTCGTCGATGACGAGATCGTGATCGCCGATGCGTGGGGGATGGCCGATCTCGATTCGAAGACGCCGGCGACGGGGGAGACGGTCTACTACATCGCCTCGTCGACGAAGCCGTTCACGGGACTCATGGCGGCGGTGCTCGACTCCCGCGGCGTGCTTACCC
>JABDJQ010000430.1 GCA_013002425.1 Gemmatimonadota bacterium | reverse complement strand
GACAGCAGGAAGTACAAGGACGCGGAGGGCGATTTTCGCGCTCACTCCTCCCCTTCTTCGAGCTCTGCAAGAAGGGGCGCCAGGCGCTCGTCCGAAACGGCTTCGATCGCGCTCTGGAAGAGTTCGTCGGCGCCCGCGTGCCCGAGCTTTCTATAAATGTGCCCCTGCAGGCCCATCTCGAGCCGGTCGATCTGCTTCACGAACTGCGCCTCGGGCGTGGCGGACTCCTCGTACTCGTGCCACACGGCCATCCACTCCTCCCCGCCCGGGAAGTCACGCAGCACGGCGTCGATCCCCTCGATTTCGCGCGCCTTTTTTTCAGCCGCCGACACACCGTCGCGAGGCGTGATGTCTCCCGCGTGGATCTCCCCGAAATCGTGAATGAGGGCCATCCGGAAGACCTTGTCGCGGTCGAGGTCGGGACGTTCGCGTTCGGCGATCAGGCACGCGAGCAGCACGACGCCGAGCGTGTGCTCGGCGACGGACTCGCATTGTCTGTCGGGAACGCCCACCTGCAGCCAGCCCTGGCGGTAAAGCTGCTTGAGCTGCGCGAACTCGAGATAGAGGCGCACGAACGGCGAGTGCCCCTCCGCGAGGTCATGCACGTCGGTGGGGCGCGCCCCCTTCGTTCGCATCTCGGATTTCGAATCAGACATCGAACCGGCGCTTGTCGGAGACATGCGACATCGTTGCGCCGCCCGGAAGGAAGCCGGGAGCGCGGGTCCGCATGATCGGGTAGAAGAAGTGGATGATCTTTTGATCGGTGGGGCACGCGTTCGCGCCCCCGGAAGAGCTGGATCTGGCCGGATTCGGCGCCACTACACGGACTCGGTCCAGTGTTTGTAGTAGAACGGACTGTCCTTGCGGTTGTTCAGTTTCTGAATCACGTCGAAAAACCAGAGGTCGAGCGTGTGCTCGTGAGCGTCGAGCCTGGGGAACGGGTTGTACCGCCGGCTCTGGATCGCCTTGCCGAGATAGTCGAGCGTGGCCACCGCCAGCTCCGGAATGTCGATCCGGGGCACTTCGTAGAGCTTCATGAGCTTGTCGTACACGCGCGACATGGCGATGCCGCCCGGAATGAAACCGAGCGCGCGGGTCCGCATGATCGGGTAGAAGAAATCGACCACCACACGGCCGGTGCCGTGCGCCTTCGCCGCTTCTTCCTGCAGAAAGTCCTTGGGGAGCGCCAGGCTCGCCGAGTACGCGCCGTTCTTGCCGTATTCGAGCGACTCCGGGTGCCTGCCCTCCCGGTGCAGGCTGCCTCGCCAGTCGGCGAACGCGGTGGCTTCCACCTTGATTCCTTCGAGCTCGAGCACGTGAGCGAAGTGCACCGCCAGTTCGCCCATGGTGTAGCGCGTCATGTCGAGCATCCGGCTGTCGAGCGGCTCCAGCTTCCATTGAAAGAGCCCCTCCTCGTCGATGTCCTTCACGTAGATCGGCGGGCAATCGGGAAGGAGGCCGGAATGCGCGGCCGCCACCGTGTTCGCATAGATCACACGGTCGGCGCCCGCTTCGCGAAGCATCGAAAGAGTGTCGGCGAGACCGTCCCCTTCGATGGCGAGGCCGCTGTTCACCCAGTGGAAGCGGTTGGCGAGACCGAGTTCCTCCGCCAGCTCCTTCATCCGACGCCCCGTTTCGAAGCCGATCGACTTCTTGAGGTCGCGCGCGATGATGGTGAGGCTCCCCTCGCTCCCCAGGTTGTGCAGCACGGCGCAGGCCAGGGCGCAACCCAGCCCGGCCCCGGTGGCGCCCGCGAGGAGGAAGTGCTTGTTCTCCATCCATCGGAGATCGTATGTCGTCTTCTCGAGGAACGCGTCCTGTACCGCCCAGGTGCGATCGATCAGCCGGTTCGCTTCATCCGGGAAACGGGCGATCGCGTCCCTGGTCGGCCGAAGAAGCGGCGGAGCCCCCTCTTTGATCCGGAGATCGGGATCGGCCTTGGCAAATGGACTGGGGCTGTCGTGTTTCATGGCGGAGAGTCTACCACCTCCGAGTTAGCGCCGCATCAGGTAAAAGAACGGCGTAAGAGACGATCTACTTCTCGCTGGCGGCGCTCTCCTTGATCAATGCGGTCG
>JABDJQ010000370.1 GCA_013002425.1 Gemmatimonadota bacterium | reverse complement strand
GCGCACTGTCGGACAAGAGCCGCACGATCGTGAACGAAGTGGCGCTCATCCGCTGGGCGAAAGAGAATATCTCCGGGGAGGCGGCGGGTGAGTACATCATCAGCAACGCCTCGTGTGCTTCGGACATTCTGCACGCGCTGCTGCTCGCGAAGGAAGTCGGTCTCGTACAGGTCAGGAAGAACGCGATCACCGAGTCACGCCTCGATATTCTGCCGCTCTTCGAAACGATCGGCGATCTGCGCCGTTCGGTCGCCGTGATGAACGAGCTATACGACAACAAGTCGTATGCCCGCCATTTGAAGCGGCGAAGCAGCACGCAGAAGATCATGCTCGGCTATTCCGACAGCAACAAGGACGGCGGCATCGTCACGTCGAACTACGAACTGTACCTCGCGCAGATCGAACTGAACGAATCCGCCCGCGCGCGGAAGTGCGATCTCGTGCTGTTTCACGGTCGCGGCGGCAGTATTTCGCGCGGCGGCGGCCCGGTGCAGCGCTCGATTCTGGCGCAGCCTCCCGGCACGATTCGCGGCAAGATCAAGATTACGGAACAGGGCGAGATGATCTCGTCGAAGTATCTGCTGAACGACAACGCGCTGCACAGTCTCGAAGCGATCACGTCAGCCGTGCTGCTGAAGAGCGCGCGCCGTTTCGCCCGTGAAGACGACGCCCGCGATGCCGCGCACGTTCACGCGTTCGCGCCGCTCTCCGAGTCCGCCTTCGGGCACTATCGCGAACTCGTCGAGCATGAACACTTCATCGAATATTTTCGTACCGTGACGCCGATCGACGTGATCGAGAAGATCGAAATCGGTTCCCGGCCCCCCTCGCGCAAAAAGCAGGGAGATCTGTCGTCGCTGCGCGCGATTCCGTGGGTGTTCGCGTGGACCCAGAACCGGCAGACGATTTCAGGCTGGTACGGTTTCGGACACGCGATCGAACGATCGATACGCGAAAAGAAGCTGTCGCGCCGCGCGCTCAGGCGAATGTACGCGGAGTGGCCTTTCTTCACCACGCTCGTGCAGAACATCGAGATGGTGCTCGCGAAAACCGACATGCGCGTGGCCGAAGAGTACGTGTCGCTCAATCAGTCGCGCGGCGTCCGTGCGATTCATCGCATGATCGACGACGAGTACGCGCGTTCGGTCGAACACATCCTCGCGATCACGGGCGAAAAGCACCTGCTCGACGACGACGCCACGCTTCAGGAATCGCTCGCCCTTCGCGAGCCGTACCTCGACCCGATCCATTTCATCCAGGTCGAACTGATCCGGCGCTATCGCGAAACCGGTATCTCCGCGGCCATGAAGAACAAGCTCCTGAACGTCCTGCGATCGAGTATCAACGGCATCGCCGCGGGTATCCGCAACACCGGCTGAGCCTCCCGGCCCCCCGCGTCCGTGCCCCCCGCACGGGCTCCCGCGACAGCAGGTCGTCCCGCCGTTCATTCTCTGCATTTGACATGAGGGTGAAGTCCCCCCGATTCCGCTTTTCCAGGTAGAGGGCATCGTGTCAAGGAGGCACAAGCCTCCCACATCTGGAAAGGACGAAATCATGACACGCAAGTTGTTCACAATCAGTCTGTTAGCTTTGATCCTGGCCGCGCCGGCCTCGGCAGCGCTGATCCCCGACTGGGGGCAGGCGTACGGCGACGAGGGCACGCTGGACCGCGAAGCGCAGGCGATCACGGCCGTCGATACCGACACGCTCGGGAACATCTATATCGCCGGGAATTTTACGGGGCAGATCGACTTCGGGGGGCCGACGCTCGTTTCCACGACCACGAACGCCGACGACATCTTCGTCGCGAAGTTTGACGCGTCCGGCAATCACATCTGGTCGATCGCGGGCGGAGGAGACGGTTTCGAGTCGATCAGCGACATTTACGCGATACCGGGTGGCGGCGTTGCCGTGTGCGGAAGAACGAACAGCTCGATCTTTACGATTTCGGGCGAATCGGACACCACGCAAGGGAATTACGACGCGCTGCTGATGGTGTTCAGCGTCAACGGCTCGCACAGTTTCACCCGTCTTTTCGGCGGCAGTCAGTTCGACGAAGCGAACGGAGTCGTCTGGGACCCGAGCGCGCTCAGCGTCTACGTGTTCGGCAAGTTCCGAACCACGGTCGACTTCGGTGTCGGCGCGCCGCGCACTTCGAACGGCGGCTGGGACCTGTTCCTCGCGGATGTGAAGGTCTGGGGCACGCCCGCGGCGGTCTGGACGGGCGGAGGAGCCAATGAAGACTTCGCCGGCGGCCTCGCCCTCGACGACGCCGGCGACCTCGGATTCGCGGCTTCGTTCATCGGTTCGACCGATCTCGGAAACGGAACGCTCACGAGCACGGGAACCGGCGCCGCGCTGGTCGGCAAATTCACGTCAGTGGGTACCGCGCCGGTCTGGACACAGGTGCTGCAGAGCACGGGAAGCACGACCACGCTGTCGGCCGAAGCTATCACGACCGACGGAGCTTCGTTCTACGTGACGGGCGTATTCAACGGCAGCGCGAACTTCGGGCTCGGGAATCACACCAGTAACGGCGACTACGATCTGTGGACCGGTTGCTACAAGAGCGGCGGCACCCCCGTCTGGAGCCGGACCGGTGGCTCGGTCGACCCTGATCAGCCCGGCGGAATCGACTACCACGACGGACAGGTCGTGATCACGGGATCGTGCGAAGAAGCGCCCACGTTCGACGGGGTGACGCTGTATCACAACAATCGATTCGACGCGCTCATGGTGGTTTACGACGAGACGGGCGATCTCGAGCACGCGCGCCGCGGGGGCGGCACCTGGAACGACTACGGTTACGATGCCGTGATGACGGATGACGGTCCCTGCTTCGTCGGTTCGTTCGGCGAGAACGCGAGCTGGAGCGGACTCGTTCTGAACGCTCTGGATGTCGAGCCGGACGGCTTTATCGTGAAGTATCTGGAAGACGTGAACGTCGCGGTAGAGGGAGCGGAGACGGTCGCGCCCTCAGCTCTTTCCCTCGGCGCGCCGACCCCGAACCCGACACGCGGCGGGACGGCGCTCTCTTATACGGTTTCGGGTCTGCGGGGCATCAAGTCGGCGACGGTCTACGACATCAGGGGGCGCCGCGTCCGCGCGCTGTCGACCGGTTCGAACGCATGGAACGGTCGCCTCGCCTGGGACAGCCGGGACGACTCCGGCGCGCGCGTTGCGCCGGGCGTCTACTTTGTGCGCGCCACCGACGGCGCGTCGACGACGCAGCGCCGGGTCACGGTGGTGCGGTAATGGGAACCGCGGTCCGCAATCTCGCACGCGCCGGAATCACGGCCATTTGTGCGGTCACGATCTTGTGCAGCGCCACGTCCGCTTACGCCGCGCTCGACGCCACATGGGGCGTTCGCTTCGGAGACGAGGGGGGCGGAACGCCCGTGTTTCAGAGAGCCACGGCGATCGAGCGGGACGGACTCGGAGACTTCTACGTCGCCGGGGAGTTCCGGGGCACGATCGATCTCGGCGGGGGCGTGCTCGCTTCCGCGGATCCGGCAAACTACGACGCTTTTCTTGCGCGATTCACACCCTCGGGCCAGCACGTCTGGTCGACATCGTTCGGCGGCACGGATGACGAGTTTCCGCGGGATCTCGTATTCGACGCGAACGGCGCCGTCGTAGTGGTCGGCGATACGCGAAGCGCGACGTTCGTGGCAGGTGGTGACAGCACGGCGACGAACGGGGTCAACGACGCCTTCGCCGTCAAGTTCGACGCCGCAGGAGGAAACGAGTGGACACGCGTCTGGGGAGGAGCGGGCGTCGACATTGCAACCGCCGTCGATGTTACGAGCACAGGCTCCTTCATAGTCGCGGGTACGTTCAAAGACACGGTCGACTTCGGTACAGGCGCGCACGGCTCGGCCGGTTTCCAGGACATCTTCCTGCTGGAACTGGCATCGTCGGGTGTCACGAACGCGACGGAGACATACGGCGGGTCCGGGGATGAGAAATGGGCCGGGGTCTGCGTTGATGACTTCGATGCCGTGATCCTGGCGGGCACGTTCGAAGATACGGTCGATTTCGGGGCCGGTCCTCCCGCTGTCTCCCTCGGTGTGCGGGAAGGGTGTCTCGCGAAATTCTCGTCCGTGGGCGGCTCGCTGCAGTGGGTCCGGGAATACGATGCCGCCATGAGCGGCGATCAGTGCTGCCTCACTTCTGTCGCGACCGATGGCGGAAACATCTTCACGACCGGGTTCTTTTCGGGGAGCGTTTCGTTTGCAGGCGCCCCTCTTGCGAGCGCCGGCGGCAACGACGTGTTCGTAGCCGGTCACAAGTCGAACGGCGACGCGATCTGGTCGATTCGCGGCGGTTCGGCAGGAAGCGACTTCGCGAATCACATCGTTTACGGGGACGATCGGCTTGCGGTTTCGGGGATGTTCAGCGGAAACGCGGGATTCGGAGCCGACACGTTGCAGTCGAACGGCTCGTTCGACGCGCTCCTTGTCGTATGTACCTTGTTCGGCACGATGGACTACGCCAGAGGGGGCGGCGGATCCGGCTATGACGACGCGATGCAGGCAACGATCGCGCTGGACGAAATCTGGCTCGCCGGAGGTCTGCGGGATGTCGCCGCTTTCGACTCCGTCTCGCTGTCCGGCGCTTCGCCGACTTCGAGTGACGCGTTTCTGGTGCGGTACGGGCAGGCGATCGCAACCGACGTGGCGGGGACGGAAGCGGT
>JABDJQ010000357.1 GCA_013002425.1 Gemmatimonadota bacterium | reverse complement strand
GCATCCCTTCGCTCAAAAAGGCGATCGTGGAAGACGTCGAGCGGAGGCGCGGGGTGGCGTTCGCCCCGAACCGCGTGGTCGTGATGCCGGGCGCGAAGCCCGTGATCACGAACACGATCCTGACGGTCGTCGAAGAGGGGGACGAAGTCGTCTACCCGAACCCCGGTTTTCCGATCTACGAATCGATGATCAACTTCGTGAACGCAAAACCGGTTCCTTTGCCGCTCCGTGAGGAGAACGACTTCCGGTTCGATACCGACGAACTCGTTTCGCTCGTGAACGACAAAACGCGTCTCATCATTCTGAACACGCCCGGCAACCCGACCGGCGGCATTCTGACGATGAGCGACCTCGAGCGCATCGCCGAAGTCGCGAAGAAGCACGACGCTTATGTGCTTGCCGACGAAATCTACATCAATTTCCTGTACGAGGGCGCCGAGCATCAGACGATCCTTTCGATCGACGGCATGAAGGACCGCACGATTCTTCTCGACGGACTTTCCAAGTCATACGCGATGACCGGCTGGCGCCTCGGCTACGGGATCTTCCCCGAGCATCTCGTCGATCTCGTCGTGCGGCTCAACATCAACAGCATTTCCTGCACTTCCCACTTCAGCCAGTACGCGGCGATCGAAGCGATCACGGGCCCGCAGGATCACGTGACGAAGATGCGGGAGGAATTCGCGAAGCGGCGCAAGATCGTCGTAAAGGGCTTGAACGATATCCCCGGCATCTCCTGCAAGATGCCCGGCGGCGCGTTCTACGTTTTCCCGAACGTGAAGGAAACCGGCATCACGAGCAAGGAACTCGCGTCGAGGCTTCTCGAAGAAGCGGGTGTGGCCGTGCTGAACGGACAGAGCTTCGGCGAATACGGAAAAGGATACGTCAGACTTTCGTACGCGAACTCCGTCGAGAACATCGAAAAGGGTCTCGGACGCATCAAGGAGTTCCTGAGCTGATGGGCAAACTGGAGAATCAGGTTGCGATCATAACGGGGGCCGGACGCGGAATCGGCGCCGGCATCGCGCGGCGTTTCGCGGAGGAAGGCGCGCGCCTCGTGCTCTGTTCGCGGACGGAGAAGCAGATCGCCGACCTCGCCGACGAGATCGGGCCGCTCTCGGGCGGCGCCATGGCGGTACCCGTCGACGTCACGAGCCAGGCCGAAATCGACTCGTGCGTAAAGGACACCCTCGAAACGTTCGGCCGCATCGATATCGTCGTGAACGGCGCCGGCACCCAGTACATATCGTCCGTCGCGCTTTCCGATCCGAACGAATGGCTCTACGATATCAACGTCAATCTCGTCGGCGCGTACCGGTTCTGCCGTACCGCGCTCCCCGCGCTTGCCGCGTCGAAGAACGGTCGCATCGTAAACATCGCGTCACGCATGGGGAATTCTCCCGGCCCGCTGAACAGCGCATACGCCGCGTCGAAAGCCGGTCTGATCGCGTTCACGACCTCCCTCGCTTCCGAAGTCGCGCGTGACGGCATCCATGTAAACGCCATCTGTCCCGCCTTCGTCGAAACGAAACTACTTTACGACTCGATGATCAAGATGGGTAAGTTGACGGGACAGAACGTCGACGAGATCCGCAACAGTCTCGCGGAACGAAGCATGCTTCGCCGCGCCGTCACGACCGAAGAAGTGGCGGCACTCGCGATCTTCCTCGTGACCGAAGCCACAGGAATCACGGGCCAGTCGATCAATATCACCGCCGGCGCCCACGGCTGATCTCACTCGCTTCGCTGGAACGAGCGGAGCGCGCTCAGCAGATACGGTCCCCACACGACCAGGAACAGGACGACCCCCGCCCACTCCGGAGCTCCCCAGCGCGGCAGAAGCCAGGCGACCCCGAACGCGTAAGCGGCGGTAAGGAGCAGCGCGATCGGAAGCGTGCGCCGCGTCCTGCGGAAATGCGAGCGACTCGCCGGCACGTAGTGAGCGAGAGAAGTCAGCGCCCCCATGCCCGCGCCGAGACCGATCACCATGAGCCCGAGGCTGCGATAGAAGAGGAAGTTGAACACGATGTTCACGGCGGCTCCCGCGATCTCCGCGCGCAGCACGAGCCCGTGTGCGAGTCGCGCCTGCATGATGCGCTGCAGCAGGTAGCTGGCGCTGAAAAACGTGAGTCCCGCGGCAAGTCCTCGAAGTCCCGTGGTGGTGACCGCGAGGGACGCTTCGTCGAAGGCGCCGCGAAAGAAGATCAGTCGTACGATCAGATCGCCTCGCCAGAAGAGAAGCGACGCGAGCGCGAGGAAGAGCGCGATCAGCAGGGCGAGGAGACGGTCGGTTTCGTCGCGCGCGGTGCGCTCGTCCATGCGCGCGAAGAGCGACAGGCTCATGAGGCCGAGCGGCATGGCGATCAGAAAGTGCGCGGTTTCGCTCAGGAATCGCGCGTAGTCGAGCCCGGCGATGCTGCCGTTTCCGATGAGCGAGGTAACGGCGCGCTCGGCGAGAATGTTGGCCTGCAGCACGAACGAGAGCAGCAGGAGCGGGCGAACGCTGATCCAGAACGGATTTCTGAAGTCGGCGCCTCGTGCCTGCGCTTTCGGAAAGAGGCCGCGCCCGCGAAAGTATATCGTGGCCGCGATTGCCAGCGCGCAGTATGCGCCCGAAAAGCCCCACGCGGCCACGATCGGGCGGCCGGAGAGCGCCGCCCAGACGACGAAGACGATCAGGGCCACGTTCTGCACCGCGGGCCGCATGGCGGGGATCACGTAGTTCGACTGCGCCGCGCCGAGCGCCCCGAGAATCGTCGTGTACATATAGAAGGGAACGCCGGCCGCCAGTACGCGCAGCATCTGTGCCGCGAGCGTGAAGCGTTCGCCCGAGAATCCGGGGAGCGCGAAACGCACGACGGGTTCGGCGAAGAGAAAGAGCGTGGCGGCGATCAGTACGGACAGACCCAGAAACAGCAGGCTCACGGCTCGATAGAGAGCGGCCCGTTCTGCGGAACCGTCTTCCTCCTGCGCGTAGTGCGGAATGAATCCGGCCTGAATGACGCGCGTGAAGAGATGAATCGGGTTCAACGTGAGCGAAAGCGCGGCGCGGAGAGCGTCGGCCACCGGGCCCGTGCCGAAAAACTGAGCGAGCGCGATTTCACGCACCGCCCCGAGAACTTTGCTGGCGGCACCGCCTCCCGAGAGCATCAGAAAACCGCGTTTCATGCCGCCGCTCATGCGCGTTTCTCCCCGGCCACGCGTCCGAGCAGGTCGAGATAGCGTTCCGCGATCGCGCCCCAGTCGTACGCTTCCGTCGACGGCCGGGCCCTGGCCCGCATCGCGCCGCAGAGGGCCTCGTCTTCGACCAATCGGTCGATCGCGCGCGCCACGCTGTCGCCGTTTCGTTCGACGAACAGACCGTTGCCCTCGTGCTCGATGTAGTCGAGCATGCCGCCGACCTTCGTCGAGATGACGGGAGTTCCGGCTGCGAGCGACTCCATCGCCACGTTGCCGAACGCTTCGTAATGCGAAAGCAGCACGAACACATCGCTTGCGGCATAGAACTTCTCGGCATCGTTCCGTCGTCCGAAGAAATTGACGCGATCCGCCACTCCTCGCTGCGCGGCATGCCGTTCGTACGGCGCGCGCGCGTCGTCGCCGACAACGGCCACCCAGAGCTTCTCACTGTTCTTCGCCTCGGCCACGCCGTCGATCAGAACGGAGACGCCCTTGTTGTTGAAATCGTTTCCGACGAAGAGCACGACGAACGCGTCGCGCGGAATGCCGAGCTCTTCCCGCAGCGCGGTCCGGTCGCGAGCCGGCCGGAAGAGATCGCGATCGACGCCGTTCGGGATCCATTCGATCCGCGCGGGATCGAGGCCGTAGTGACGCCGGTGTTCTTCTTCGCATGCGCGCGATACGGCGACGAGAAACGGTCGCTTTCCGCGACCGAACACGAACCACTCTCGAAAGAGCCAGAACGGGTGGAGCGGAAAGAACCACCAGCGGCGCTCTCCTTTCCGCTTCTTCGAGTCGACGGCTTCGCGATGGCAGCTCGGCGAGCGGTACACGTCCCCCGCGAACGAGTCGTTGTGAACGAGAACAACGTCACGCGATCGCAGCGCGGTCCATGTCGCCGCGAGGGAGAAGAGAGGGATCTCGAGGAGGAGGTTCAGGTGTTTCGCGCGCACGCGAGACGTAATCGCGGCCCACAGCGGCATCGGACGGAATACGCCGAGATCGTCCGCCGTGTTCGCGGGGGGGCCGTAGAGCGTGCGATTCACGACCCGCACGCCCCGTTTCCGGAACTCGCGCGCGAGATTGTATGCGGCTCTGAAATAGCCGCCGCGCGAGGCGTCCACCATGCGCGCGATCTGTACGACGTTGTCCGGCCAGTCCCGTTCCATGCGCTGCATTATGTCAGGCCGCCGCGGCACTGGGAAGTGCCGAAGCCGCGGCACTGGAAAGTGCCGAAGTCGCGGCACGGGGAAGTGCCGAAGTCATGCTTCAAGCGCCCGCCCGCCCGGCCGATCAGCAGATGAGGGGAGAATGTCGTGATGCAGACCGATTTCGCGGGAACGCGAGGGACAATCAGACGAACGGGCGAAAGACGCTCGCGTGTGCCGTTCCCGGCGGTCGCGGTGCTCTGCCTGCTGTCGAGCCTGTTCGCGCCGGCGCTCCGCGCCGACCTCTGCGACGTACAGTACGACTTTCTTTCCGCAAGTCGCGATGAGTGGGGAAACGTTTCCTATCTTATAGGCACGAAGGTCGAAGGCCCGTGCGAGGCGCCGCCGCTGTTCGAGCTCAAGGTATCGCCGCCCGAGTCGAGAGCGGCGGGCGTGCGTGAGTACGGCAACATCGGCTACGTGAACCTCGTGGAGAATCCGTCGGAACCCGGCGGGGAGAATCGACAGTCGCTGAACGCGGTCCCCCTGACCCATACGAACGGTACCTGGATCACGAGCGACATGCCCTGGGGCCTGATCAGCCCCGAATTCGACTCGGACGTGCACGAATTCTGGCGAAAATACCGGTTGCGCGGCGGCACGGTCTCGGGCTGGCGGGCCGAATACGGGCTTCGCGGCATCGTGTGGCCCGAACTCGTGGGCGCGCGCGGCGATCTCATCTATATCCACGGCGGCGGCCTCTACTTCAATTACCACGTCGCGGCGGCCTACTATTTCCCCGAAACGCGCCATCTGATGATTCTGACTAAGCAGGCCCTTCACGACGAGAACCTCCACTCTCAGAACGGCTTCCTCCTTTTCCGAGTCAGCGAAAGCGCGATTTGACCTTTTTTGCTTTCCCCCGGGCTGATTCTTGTCGATATTGAGACGTATGAGTGAAAGCGTCCAGACGAGGGAAAGGGAAGGCGCCACAAGCCCGGAAGCGCCCGATCTCGTTGTCCCCGCGCCCGAGCCGGAGGTCGATGCCAACGAACGGCTTCGCCTTCGAGTGACCGGAATGTCGTGCGCCGGATGCGCGATGTCGGTCGAAAAGGCGCTCGAAAAGGTGCCGGGGGTCGTGGGCGCGGTCG
>JABDJQ010000334.1 GCA_013002425.1 Gemmatimonadota bacterium | reverse complement strand
TTTCCGGGCTCTCGTTCGCGACGGAGAAGAACCCGGAGTTTCTGACGGGCGCCGTGAACGCGATTCCCGGAATCACGGCCCGCGACAAATCCACGATCCGGATGGATCTCGAAACGGCCGCCACGTTTCCGAATCCGAACACGAAGAACGCGATTTACGTCGACGACATGGAAGGAACCGCCGAGGTTTCCTCCTTCGGAATCACGCGTCGGCAGTGGGACCCGATGTCGATTCCGCAACTCGAGGGAGCATTGGGCGAAGTCGACCCGAGCAACCGGTACGAGGCCGTGCAGTGGTACAACCCGGACTATCGGGACAACGCCCGCAATGTCTTCCGCGAGGATCTGAACCCGGACCTCGCGCCGGAAGAGGGGGACAACAAGATTCCGGTCCTCGAAGTGGCGCTCGAGAACGGTACGATCGGTACCGGGGAGGCCCAGGACGCGTGGGGCGGGATCATGCGCCTCGTTTCAAAGACCGGGCTCGACCTCAAGGACCGCAAGTTCTTCGAGGTGTGGGTGAACGATTTCGATCTCGGGCGCGGGAAGATGCACGTCGACATGGGACTGCTCGGCGAAGACATGATGTGGGACCAGGTAGCGCCGGACGGTTTGCTCAACTCGGAGGATCGCAATCAGGACGGCGTGCTCGACGACAGCGGCAACGAGGACCCGCTGTTCGACGAGGACACCGGTTTCGACGGGCTCTTCGACGGGGACGAAACGGGGAGCGGAGGCGACCCCGCCGGCGACAACTACGATTACGACGAGAACAACGAAAACGACTTCTCGCGCATCAACGGGCCCGAGGGGAACGGCTTCCTCGATACCGAAGATCTGAACAACAACGGCGACCTCGATCGCGAACGAAGCTACTATCGTTTCACGATCGATTTCGAGACCCGCGAGAACAACGTCGGAACCGGATCGACGGTCGGTCCGAAGAACTGGCGGCTCTACCGCATCCCGCTCGCACTGGCGGAACCGACCGCAATCGCATCCCAGCCCACGTACGACCAGGGGATCAAATACGTTCGCATCTGGTTCGAGGATCTCGATACGACGAGCGCGCGTTTTCAGATCGCGTCTCTCGAAGTCACCGGGAACCGCTGGCTCGAGTCCGGAATCCAGGATACGACAGGGCGCGTTCTGGCCGAATCCGAGCTCGGTCCGCTCGAACTCTTCGCGTCCGGCACGATCAACAACAAGGACGAGCAGGAATACCAGCCGCCGCCGGTCGAAATCCGCGTGCAGAATCAGGTTCCCGAACGCGAGCAGTCACTGCTGATCCAGTATCAGAATCTCGAACCGGGGCATAACGGCTCCGTATTTCGCGCCCTCTTCGAAGACGAGGACTACACCCGCTACGAGAATCTCGAGTTCTGGCTCCGAAAAGAGGAGCCGCAGCGGGACACGGACCCCTATCCGGCTTTCTACTTCCGCTTCGGGGGCGACTCCCTGAACTTCTACGAGGTCATCGACACACTCAACAGCTACTACGAACCGAGTTCGCTCGCGAATCGAGCGCCCTGGCGACTCTGGAATCTCGACCTCGCCGAACTCACACAGGTAAAGCTGAGCGAAGACGTGGACTCCACGATGCTCTTCGGACGAATGGTGCCGGTTCGCAGCATGCGCTCGGGCCGGTATCTGTTCCGCGCGGTCGGCGAGCCCTCCATGCGCAAGGTAAGGAGGTTGACCTTCGGGCTTTCGAACCCGTCGCGCGGGGACCCCGTCTCCGGTATTTTATGGGTCGATGATTTACGATTAACCAACGTCAAAGGAGACGCGGGATTCGCGGCCCGCATCGGCACGGAAGTGAAGTTTTCGGACTTCGCGTCCATTTCCGCAGACTTTCGGATCCAGGACAAGGAATTCCGCCGCGTCGCCGGGGGCGGGTCGTCGAACTCGAGCCAGGAGGAGAACCCGCGATCGGGAAGCGACGACACGGATCTGTCGCTGCGAGGGAACGTCAACTTCTCGAAATTCATGGAAGGGATCGGCGTGAACGCCCCGCTGGGCTGGGGCTGGTCGCGCTCGGTCAAAAAGCCCGAACTCAAAACGGCATCCGATATCGTTCTCGACGATCCGTCGCTCGAGAAGACGCAGAAGAATTCGCGTACGATGTCGCTTTCGCTGAATCGAAACCGCAAGTCCAAAAGTTCCCTTCTTTATTATACCCTCGACAACATGGATGTTCGCCTCGGCCTCGATCGAAGTGAGAGCGTGAATCCGACATCTGCCGATACGACGAGTTCGAACAGCGTGGCGTGGAGCTACCGTTACTCGCCCCGATTCAACAGTCAGCTACAGATTTTCCGGTCGTGGAAGATCGATCCGCTTCCGCGCTCGGGCAGCATCAACGCCGAACGGAGAGCGACCGAGCGCAAACGCATCGACATTCGATCAGAGACCGTGCAGATCAACACGGATCGTGTGTCGCGATCGAGCTATTCGTTCGCGATGCAGCCGCTCACGTCGTCGCAGCTCAAGACCGATTTCAACTTCTCCTCGGCGCGGGATCATATCTACGGTCAGCCTTTCTCTTTCGCGGAGCAGCTGAACAAGGGGCTCGAGACGAGCCGCTCACATGAGGCGAACGTCTCGTATACGCCCGGCTTCCGGGGGCTCTCGTGGCTCAGCCCGCGTTTTTCGTACAACACGAAGTTCGTCGACGATCAGCCCCCCACGCAGCGCGCTCTCGTGCTGCAGCGCGATGAAGCGACGGGGGAGACCGACACCCTTTCGGACCGGCGCATTCACAACGTACGAAACAACAACAGCACGCGTATGGACTTCACGCTCGGTGTCGGCCGCCTCTTCAGCGCCCTTCCCGGTGGCGGTGACGGCGGGAAGGGCCCCGGCGGGGGCCGGGGGCGCGGTCCGGGCGGAGGGCAGGGCGGGAGGCCTCCCCGCGATGACGGGAAAGGGGACACCGGCGACGACAAGGACTCGACCCGTGCGCGCGGCCCGGGCGTCGGGCGCATCCTCTCTCCCGTAAAGAACCTCGGGTCCCGGATCGGAGACATCACGGGCTCGGTCAACCTCGTGAAGCAGTCGAACTTCGCCGACCTGATCGGGCGCCCCGGCTTCGGCTACCAGTTCGGCCTCGAGGAGGAAATCGACGAAGCCCTTCAGTTCCGGCGCGGCGGGCAGGTGAGCAGCTCATCCAGCACGCGCGATCTCCAGATTCGAGGATCCTCGTCAGTCAAGCTCGTGAGGGGCATGAACCTGCGCTTTTCGTACAACAGCTCGAACAAGCGAAACCGCCAGACGACGAATACTTCGGCATCGCGCACCGTGACCTGGCCGGACCTTCAATACTCGTGGGACGGTCTCGAGGAACTGTGGCAGCTCAAGCGCTTCTTCAAGAGCAGTTCACTCTCCATCGGCTACACCCAGCGAAAAGATCAGGGCGGTAAGACACTCGACAGGATCGAAACCGAACGTATCTCCAAACGGTGGGATCCCCTCCTTCAGGTGGAAGCGGAGTGGATCAACAAGCTGAAGAGTCAGATCAGCGTCGACAAGAGCGAGGAGATCAACCGCCGTTTTCTGGGAAGCACGTCCGAGAACGTGGCGCGCGGACTCGGCTTCAACGGCTCGCTCAGCTTTCAGCGCACGTCACGCAAGCGCGTCAATATTCCGATCCTGGGGAAAGGCCGAAAGGGGAGCACGTACAACGCCACCACGACGTTCCGCCTCGCGTTCCGTTATGCCAGCAGCAAAGAGGAAGAGCAGAACCCATACCGCCTCGAACAGCATACGCGAGACATCAGCGTGACACCTTCCGTACAATGGAGCTGGCTGCAGAATCTCTCGGGCAACCTGGAACTCCGCTTCGGCGAGAGGAGAAACCTCAAGAATGAGAATCAAAGCACGCGCACGATCGGCGCGTCGATCTCGGCGCTCTTCAAGTTCTGAGCGCGGCTTACTGAGCCTCCTGCTACTCTTCGCGTTCTCCTGCGGTGCGCATTCCGTGCCTGCCGCACCCGCGTTCTCGGGGGCGGAAGCCATGCGCCTGATCGAGAAGCAGGTCAGTTTCGGACCGCGCATCCCGGGGAGTGCCGGTCACGCCGCGATGCTCGAATGGCTCGTCGACGAACTCGAGGAGACAGGCGCGCGGGTCGCCAGACGACCGTTCCGGATGACGAACGCGCTTACGGGAGAGAACGTCACGGGAACGAACGTCGTGGCGAGCTTCGGTTCGAGTCGCAAGGACCGGATCTTCTTCGCCGCTCACTGGGACACGCGCGCCTGGGCGGATCAGGATCCCGACTCCACGAAGCGCCGCGAGCCGGTCCCGGGAGCGAACGACGGCGGATCGGGAGTCGCGATCCTGCTTCAACTCGCACGCATCATCGAGCAGAATCCGCCCGGGACGGGAATCGACCTGCTCTTCTTCGACGGTGAGGATC
>JABDJQ010000288.1 GCA_013002425.1 Gemmatimonadota bacterium | reverse complement strand
GAGCAGTTCATCATGGGCTTCCGTTTCAACACGCGCCCGATGAACGATAACGGATCCGTCCAGCTGCAGCCCGAATATGCGCTCGGCGTCGGCAGCGACTTCACGTCGAACCTCCTGGCCCTGAACCTTCGCTACAATCTCGGCGAAGTGTTCGAGTGGGCTGATTGGAATCCGTACGTGACGGGCGGCGCCGGGATCCTGTTCCTGAGCAAGGAAGCCGGCGCGAGCGGGAAGAACGAAGGCGTTCTGAACTTCTCGTACGGCGTCGAAAAGGACTTCGGCACCTGGAACGGCTTCATCGAGCACCAGGGCGTCGATCTCTATAACGTGCACCGTCTGAACGTCGGCTTCTCGCTGAACCGATGACAACGCACGCATTCAGTCTCAAACGGGGAGTCGCGATCCGGGTGAAAGCCCGGGTCGCCTCCTCCGTTCGCGGAGCGGCGCTTCTCCTTCTATTAGCGTCTGCTCCGCTTGCTTTTGCCGCCGATGACGATGTCGTCACCATCGATACGGCGACGGCGGCCGCGGCCTCTCCCGACACGGGGATGACGGACGCCACGGGCGAAGAGTGGACTTCCGTTCACGTGCCCGAACTCGGTCTCGTCTACTTCCGCTACGGTCCGCCTGGCGGCGTAGTGATCAAGCGGCAGCACGGCGGAACGGATACGCTTGCCGTGACGGCAGCCGAGCGTGTGCGGCTCGATCAGAACTCGGCCGAACTGCTGAAGCTGCTCGTGCGGGACGAGATCAGGAAGTACCGCGAGCTGATGGCGGGCGAAACGGCCGTGGCGAAGCGGGACACGACGAGCCCTGTCGAGCGGGAGAGCCGGCCTCGGGAAACGACCACGATCGTTCTTCCGGGCGCGGGAACGCCGGTTCCGGCCCGGGTCGAAACCGTGTACGTCGATCGTGAGAGCGTGAAGACCGTCTTTCGCGACGCGCCCGCGCCGCCCCCGGCGGACGAGCAGGGCGCCGTGGCGATCGTCGATCCGGGCGCGATCCGGCGCGACCTCATGTTCAGCGGATTCCTGCGATCGAACCAGGTGCTGTTCGAATTCGACAAGGACGATGTCCTTCCCTACTCGTACCCGATTCTCGAGGCCGTTGCCGACTTCCTCCGCGAATTTCCTGAAGTGCGGATGCGCTTCGAAGGGCATACCGACTCACGCGGCTCGGCCGCATACAACGAGAAGCTGAGCCGGCGGCGCGCGGAATCCGTACGCATCCGGTTCATCGACGCCCTCGGGATCGACGGCGCGCGCCTCGAAAGCGCGGGCTACGGCGAAACACGGCTGCTCGTGCCGGGGGAATCCTCCACGGCCCACGCGCTCAATCGCCGCGTCGAGTTTCGCGTTCTGAATCCCGAAGTCCTGCAATAGCGCAGGCGATTCCCTTCCGAAAACGCGCGAATCCGGTATACTCTATGGTCTGGACAAACAGCTGATCCCGGCCGGGCCGGCCGTGCGCATATTCGAGGAGGAACGATGTCCCCTATCAAGAATCTCATTCGCAAACTGAAGTACGGGGAACCGATCGTCGTCGTCTCCGGTCTCCCGCGCTCCGGCACGTCGATGGCCATGAAAATGCTCGAGGCGGGCGGCTACAATACGATTCAGGACGGCGTCCGTACGGCCGATGTCGACAACCCCAAGGGTTATTACGAAGACGAGCGGGTGAAACACCTGCATGAAATGGATGACAAATCGTGGGTCAAAGAGGCGCGCGGGCGCGTCATCAAGGTCATTTCGTTTCTGCTGAAGGACCTGCCCGACGAAAACGAATACAGGGTGATCTTCATGCGCCGCCACCTCGACGAGGTCCTCGCGTCGCAGAACAAGATGCTCGACCATCGCGGCGCCGATAACGAAACCGAAGACGCGCGCATGAAAGAACTCTACACGGCGCACATCGGCCAGGTCGAAAGCATGATGCGCATGCGCGAGAACTTCTCCTGGATCGATATCGGTTTTCGCGACATGATCGACAAGCCCCGGGAGCAGGCCGAAAAGATCAACGCGTTTCTCGGCGGGAAAATGAGCGTCGAGGACATGGTCGCCGTCCCCGACAAGAAGCTCTATCGTAACAAGGCGGAAGCGAAGTAGCGCGCGCCTTCGAAACCCCTCTACAGCTGAACCTTCTTGCGATTGTCGCTCGAGTTGCGGTCGATGAGCTTGTGGAACGGGTCGACGCCGGCCTCGACCGGCTTCGTATCGACGACCACATCGATCGTCATCTCCTTCGCGTCGATCCTGTGCTTCTCGAGATAGAGCACGCTGTCGTCTTCCCCGAATACGCCGATATCGATCCAGTCCGCGATCGGGATCTCGCTCTCGACCCCCTGCCCGTCGCTCCGGTATTTCGCGGCCGCAATCGTGAGCGTTACGTCGTAGCCGCCGGCGCC
>JABDJQ010000283.1 GCA_013002425.1 Gemmatimonadota bacterium | reverse complement strand
GAGCAGTTCCTGCGCCTCTTTCCTGTCGCCGCCGCGTGTGCTTTCGACGAGCGTGATGGCGCGGGCGAGAGCCGTCCGGTCGCCGCTCAGAATCGCGCGGGCGGCGGCAGGTTCGTCGGAGCGTTTCGCCGTCACGAGGCGTCACCCTCGAGCAGGTCGAGCAGCGCAAGCGCCGCCTCGGCGATGACGGTGCCGGGGCCGAAGATCGCGACGGCGCCCGCTTTCTCGAGAGCTTCGTAATCCTGTGGCGGCACGACGCCCCCCACGATCACTTTGATGTCGCCGCGCCCCTCGGCTTCGAGCGCTTTTCGGAGCGCCGGCACGAGCGTCAGATGTCCGGCCGCGAGCGAACTGACGCCGACGATGTGTACATCGTTCTCGACCGCCTGGCGCGCGGTCTCTTCGGGCGTCTGAAAGAGGGGGCCGATGTCGACATCGAATCCGAGATCCGCGAACGCGGTGGCGATCACCTTCTGGCCGCGGTCGTGGCCGTCCTGGCCGATCTTGGCGACCAGGATACGCGGACGGCGGCCGTGTGTTTCGTCGAACGCTTCGACGCGCCTGCGCGCCGTTTCCACTGCTTTCGATCCGCCGTCTTCGCCCATTTCGCCCGCGTACACTCCCGTGATCGAATGCGTCACCGCTTTATGGCGCCCGAACGACCGCTCGAGCGCGGCCGTCATCTCGCCTACCGTGGCGTGCGCGCGCGCGGCGTCGACGCTGAGCGCGAGCAGGTTGCCCTCGCCCGACTTCGCCGCGGCCGCCAGCGCTTCGAGCGCCGCGTCCACTTTGGCCGAATCGCGCTCCGAACGCAACTTCTCGAGCCGCGCGATCTGCGTCTCGCGCACTTTCGCGTTGTCGACCCGGAGCACGTCGACGGGCACTTCCTCGCCCTCGCGCAGTCGATAGCGATTTACGCCGATGATCGCCTGCTTCCCCGAATCGATCCGCGCCTGCGTGCGCGCGGAAGCCTCTTCGATGCGCAGCTTCGGGATCCCCTGCTCGATCGCGCGGGTCATGCCGCCGAGCTCTTCGATCTCCTTGATGTGGGCGGTCGCCTTCTCCACGAGTTCGTGCGTCAGGCGCTCGACGAACCAGCTGCCGCCCCACGGGTCGATCACGTCGCACGAGCCCGACTCCTCCTGCAGCTGAATCTGCGTGTTCCGCGCGATGCCCGCGCTGAAATCCGTGGGCAGCGCGAGCGCTTCGTCGAACGAATTCGTGTGGAGCGACTGCGTGTGCCCGTGCACGGCCGCCATCGCCTCGACCGAAGTGCGCACGACGTTGTTGTAGACGTCCTGCGCCGTGAGCGACCACCCCGACGTCTGGCAGTGCGTGCGCAGCATCAGCGACTTCGGATTCTTCGGGGCGAATTCCTTCTGCACGAGGCGCGCCCAGAGAAGACGCGCGGCGCGGAGCTTCGCGACTTCCATGAAGTAGTGCATGCCGATCGCGAAGAAGAACGAGAGCCGTGGCGCGAAATCGTCGACCGCGAGGCCGGCCGCGACGCCCGTGCGCACGTACTCGATTCCGTCGGCCAGCGTGTAGGCGAGTTCGAGGTCGGCCGTCGCGCCCGCTTCCTGCATGTGATAGCCCGAAATCGAAATGCTGTTGAAGCGCGGCATCTGCTGCGACGTGTACTCGAAGATGTCGGCCACGATCCGCATCGAAGGCCCGGGCGGAAAGATGTACGTGTTCCGCACCATGAACTCTTTCAGGATGTCGTTCTGAATCGTGCCCGTGAGCTTGTCGGGCGTCACGCCCTGCTCTTCGCCCGCCACGATATAGAGCGCGAGAATCGGAAGCACGGCGCCGTTCATCGTCATCGAAACGCTCATCCTGTCGAGCGGGATTCTGTCGAACAGAATGCGCATGTCGAGAATCGAATCGATCGCGACGCCGGCCATGCCCACGTCGCCCGTGACGCGCGGATGATCCGAGTCGTAGCCGCGATGCGTGGCCAGATCGAAAGCGACCGAAAGCCCCTTCTGGCCGGCGTCGAGATTGCGGCGATAGAACGCGTTCGACTCTTCGGCCGTCGAGAAGCCCGCGTACTGGCGAATGGTCCACGGGCGCCGCACGTACATCGTCGTGTACGGTCCGCGCACGAACGGCGCGAAACCGGGGCGTCCGCCGAGGTGGTCGAGATTCGCGGTGTCCTCTTCCGCGTAGCGCGGACGGATCGTGATCCCTTCCGGCGTTTCGAACGGAGGCGAAGAGGGCGCACTCGATCGCGCCTCGCCGGGGAGGGCCGCCGCGGCCGGGCTGTCGTCCGCCGTGCCGGGGAGGGCGTCGTACTCCGTCGCGCGTACCTGGTCCTCAGGAGCTTCTCCGCGCGTTTCTTCGCGCGTTTCTTCCCGCGTTCTTACGCGCGCGATCTCCCAGGCGTCCCGCGCGATCCGGGCCGTCAGCGTTTCTACATAATAGGAGCCGGCGGCGGGGTCGAACGTCCGTCCGACATGCGCCTCTTCCATCAGAATGCGAGGGGTGTTGATCGCGAGTCTGCGCGCCGCCGGCGAGCCGCCCTTTTCGTGCGAGTCGAACGGCTCGACCGTCACG
>JABDJQ010000248.1 GCA_013002425.1 Gemmatimonadota bacterium | reverse complement strand
GCTCTCGGGCGACGACCAGGCGCGTTCCGATTTCACGGAAATCAGTTCGTCGAGCGCCACCATCGGCGAACGGCGCGCCATCCAGAACGTCGTAAGGCTTTTACGGTACGTATCGGAGAGACGCTCTTCGATCGTCGCGATATGATCCTGAACCTCGCTGACTTTCAAGCTCACGTTCTCCCGCGCGCTCACTTCTTCCACCGTTTCCGCGTGCGTCATGTTCTGCCAGTATATGGAACGGAACACGGCGCGCACGACCGGCGGGAGCGCCGCGATCTCGCGCGGCATGCGGCGCCTGCCCTGCTGCGAGCGAATCCAGTCGATCACGAGATTGCGCGTGATCAGCTTGAGCCAGGTCGCGAACGTGCACTTCACCGGCTGATCGTCGGGCGCGAAGGCGCGCAGCCGCCGGCAGTCGTCTTCGGAGAGCTTCTCCATGACGAACAGGTAGGCGTCCATGCGGTCGTCGCTGTCCCTGATCTGGAATTCGATCGTGCGCATCACGGTGTCCGTGTGCTCGCGCACGAAGGCTTTCCATGCCTTCCGGGGTTCCGTCATGATTTGCTGCAGCAGGTCCATACGAGCCGATCGGGGGGCGGGCCTTCTGATGAGCCGCTCCCTGGTTTCGATCGAAAGGGTTGCCGTACAAGCCATCGGTTTCCTCCGAGGTTCAAGCCTCGTAGGACCTGTACGGACCCTGTTCGCCGATTTTGGAAAATCTCTAAACTCTTTTATCTATTGATCTTACACCATGATGTCGTGTATAGTGAACTCACTATGTGGAAGCCAGTGATTCTCTATTGGCTCCTGTTGACCGCGTTTCTGCCCGCCGCGGCTTCCGCAGCTCAGCCTGCCGTCTTTGCCGACGGTCAATGTGTTGTCGTCTGGGAAGATCAACAGGAGCGCGTCTACTTCGCGATCCGGAACAACCGTCTCGACGACGCCGTCATCGATTATGACATTACCGGTGCGTCCGTGAACGCGTCCGGCACGATTACGATTCCTCCGCAGCATCAGGATTCGCTCGCCTTCGTAACGCCATCGCCGCTCGCGCTCGGCAACTACGCCTACAATCTCGTGATGCGCGACGCGAACTCGATCGGCGATACCTTGCTCTGGAACGCACAGGCCACCGTCGCCGTTGTCGACTCCACCATCGTACCATCCGTGGTTCCTACATTCGACCCGTTCACGCTCGTGGGCCTGCAGCGAAGCTCGTATCAGCCGCAGCCGAAGAAGACGGTCGTAAAGACGCCGAAGAGTCCCGAGAAGCTGGGGACCACGTTCCTCTGGACCGCGGTGCTGACGAACGTCGACCCGTTCGATGCGGGAAATCTGTTCCAGGCGACGCCGAACGCGGGCTCGATCGTAGGGGATCCGGGAGCGCTGCTCGATATCGATCTCGCCATCGAGAACGGCAGTCCGGTCGACTTCGGATCGATGAACCGCGTGGTGTTCGTCGTTTCGGATTCGATGGGCTTTCCGCTCGCGACCGCCTGCACGCCCGTTGTGGGCGACAGCCTCGACATGATTCCGGTCGGAGTGACCGGCCCGGCCGCCACGGAAACGCGAAGCTGGTCGCATCTCAAGGAACTGTTCCGCTGAGGTCGTGCTGACCGGATATATCTTACCGGCCCGTCTGTGTGAAACCCGCCCAGTAAAACGGATGACCGTGAGCGCGCCGCGCCCAGAACGGTCCGCGGTCGTCTCGAACGGCGCGCGCCGCAGCCTGCAGTGACTCGGCGGGACGCGCCCCGGATGCGAGGGCGCGGTAGAATCCCGTGGCGAGGTCGGCCGTCGACCGGTCGTCCACCGCCCAGAGCGCGCCGATCACGATGTCCGCGCCCGCGGACAGGAACGCGCCCGTCAATCCTTCCCATTCGTCGCCCGACACGGCGCTTCCCGGCGCCGCTTCCGACTGCAATGCCGTGTTGCACGCGGCCAGGAACACGAGCGGATTGTCGAGTTCGAGGCGCATGATTTCGTACACGGAGAGGCGGCCGTCATGATCGCCGCCCGGCGCGAGATCGAGAAACGAGTAGAGCGGCAGCGCGGGATCCACGAACGCGTGCACCGCGAAGTGAAGGGAGGGGCGGCCCGTTTTCACTTCCGTATACCAGCGATCCTCCGTCGCGTCCGCACCGCGATAGAGGCGCACCGACTCCTTCGGATACAGTTTCGCGATCGCGTTCGTCTCGCCGGCTCCGAGCCGTTCCCCCCACGAGGCCGCGTCGGCAAAGACGACGAGATCGCCCGTTTCCCGCGCACGCTCGTCTGCCCGCGCCATGAGCGTGTTCGGAAGGTAGACGAGCGGTGCGGCGTCCGCCAGCCAGCGCATCTCGTTCCATGTGTCGGGGGGAGACGGGGCGTCCGGATCGACGAGCGCCGCGAACGGGAACCGGAGGAGAGGGCCCGAAGGCACGATCAGACAC
>JABDJQ010000223.1 GCA_013002425.1 Gemmatimonadota bacterium | reverse complement strand
AGTTCCTGACCAACAAGTTCTCCTTCGGGGGGACGATCAAGTGGATCCATCAGGGACTCGAGGACGAATTTGCCGAGGCGCTGAACTTCGACTTCGGTACGCTCTACGACACGGGCTTCCGGACCATCACGATCGGGATGGCCATCTCGAGCATCGGGCCCGAAATGCAGTTTATCGACCAGCAGTTCTCGCCGCCGACGAACTTCAAACTCGGCGTTTCGATGAACGCGTTCCAGTCGAATCAGCATTCGGTTCTGACATCCGCGGAGTTCAATCACCCGTCGGACAACAAGGAACGCGGGAATCTGGGGCTCGAGTACGAATATTCGCCCATGGAGCGGATTCAGGTAGCGCTTCGAGGCGGTCTCATGACGAATCGCGACACGCAGGACTATGCGTTCGGTTTCGGCGTGCAGTTCCCGACGAGCGCGAACGCGGGAGCCAACGTCAACTATTCATACACCGACCTCGACGTTCTCGGGGGCTCGCATCAGGTGAGCGTCATTCTGGAGTACTAGCCTGAGGCATTCTGTGATGCAATCCGTTTCCGTTCCTCATCCCCATGACGGTCGGTTCGGTTTGCGCTTTCTTCTTCTGACTCTTCTGCTGACCGTATGGCTTCTGCCATCGCCCGCATTCCCCGATACCGACGGCGAGCCGATCGCCAGTCAGGGAGACGTCCTGTTCCTCGTGGACGCCGTCTCGTTCCTCGGCTCGGGCGGCAAGACCCGTGAATCCGTCAGTATTCTGCTTCCCAACCGCGAGCTGCGGTTCGTGCGAAGGGACGAGGGCTACGAAGCGCGCATTTCCGCTTCGATCGCGTTCCGAAGATGGCCCACCGGCGAGCTGCTGTCGACGCACGAGCTCGAAGCGACCCTCCCTGTGGCATCGAAGGATGTTGCAGAGGGCCAGCACGACCTGCAGGTCTTGCAGCAGAGCTTCGAAATCGACCCGGGCCCGTACGAAATCATCGTGATATTGAAAGACCGAAACACGCAGGGCTTCGGGTTCTTCAAACTGTTCGCGCGCGGCACGAAAGAGGGGACCGCGTCCGGGCAGTTCATCGCCAGGCGGTTCGAAGAGGGGCTCTCCGTTTCCGATGTCCTGCTGGCGCGCGATCTGAACGAGGAGACGGGCGAAGCGCTCGCCAACCCGAATCGTCTTTACGGCGTATTGATGCCGAAGCTCGCCCTCTATTACGAAATCTACTCGGATGAAACACGCACGTCGGAAAACCGGGGATATGTCGTGCGCCACGAGCTTCTGGATCCGAACGGTCTCGCGGTCGCGAAACATGACGATCTGCTGACGGTCCCGTCGGGAATCACGAATTTCAGGCGATCGCACGAATTCGATGTGAGCGCGTTGCCGCCCGGCGAATTTCTGGCACGCGTCACGATTCGCGAAGAGGGCACGGGGGACTCGACGATGGCCGAGTCTCCTTTCCACGTGGCGTGGGAGGCCGCCGACCTCGCGAGCCTCTCCTGGGCGCCCAAGGACCGCACGGCGTTTCTGGAAGAACTCACGATCGACGAGGAGTTCGAGGCGCTCCGCATCATCCTGCTCCCCGAAGACGTGCGCCTGCTCGAAAAAATGACCGACGACGAAAAGCGATCCTGGATGACGGTCTACTGGCGCGACAAGGACCCCACGCCCGAAACGGCGATCAACGAGGTCCGTCGCGAGCACTATCGTCGCATCCACGTCGCGAACCGCCGGTTCAAGAGCATCCGGGGCAAAGGGATGGAGTCGGACCGCG
>JABDJQ010000211.1 GCA_013002425.1 Gemmatimonadota bacterium | reverse complement strand
ACCGGAATCTTGATGGAATGTTCTTAGGATTCGAGCGGAATGTCTTCTTTCGAGCGCTGATGGAAGAGGACGTCCTGAGCCGACGAGACGGCGTCGCGGAGCAGATCGCCGAGCGCGAGGAACGTATCTTCGCCGTCGGCCTCGTAAAACAGGCTCACCGTGCGCGTTTCGGGCTCGTGGCGCACGACGCCCCAGCCCCCGGGGGCGGAGACGCGGATCATGCGGTCGTGGTCTTCGAGAATCCCCTCGATGAACGGCTCGTCCTTCTTCGCTTCGCGCAGTATGTCTCCGAGCGTGTTCAGGATCGAGCGTTCGTCGCGCAGCACCACGCGCTTCAGGGGCGACTGGAAGCGTTCTTCGTGCGGGATCAGGTCACGGAGCGTCGTGCCCGGCTTCTCCGTGCGGACGCGCGCCAGATATTCCACGAGGCGAAGGGACGCGTAGGTGGCGTCGTCGAAGCCGAGAAAGCGATCGGCGAAGTGGTAGTGACCTTCGTAGCTTGCCGCGAGCTTCACGTTCCCCATATGCACGAGATCCATGCGGGCCGTGTGGCCCGACGAGACCGTGAGCAGGCGTCCGTTCCAGGAACGCACGCATTCGTCGAGAAGATCCGTGCGTCGCAGGTCGCTCGCGACGCGCGCCCCTCTGCACCGGTCGCCGATCGACTGCGAAAAGAGCAGGAAGAGCAGGTCCGGTCGCACGAGTTCGCCGGTATGGTCGAGCACGCGCACGCGGTCGCCGTCGCCGTCGATCAGAATCCCCAGGTCGGCGTCGGCCGCGCGCACCGTGGCGCCCACTTCACGCGCCCATGCGGCGTCGTTCGTGTCGAAACGCGCGGTTTCCGAGCGAGCGCCCGTGTTGCAGCTGTACTTGACGATCCGGCAGCCGAGCCGCTGGAGCAGCTGCGGGCAGGTCAGCGAAGAGGCGCCGTTCCCGGTCGAGACCACGACGTGAATCGGCTTCTTCTCGATCGTCTTGCGAATCGGTTCGAACTCGCGCTCGATGGCGCGGATATAGTCGGGGATGAAATGCAGGCTCGTGACCTGCCCGATCATCGGGAGAATCGCCATGTTCGGGAGCATGCGGCTCTGCGAGACCACGTATTCCGTTACGCTGGCGTCGAGCGGCTGGCGGCCCATGTAGAGGCGGGCGCCGTTCCATCCGGTCGGCCTGTGCGACCCCGTGATGACGATGCCGCCTTCGAGCTTCAGGCTCCGGATGGCGTAGTAGAGTACGGGGGCGGGCACGAGCCCGAGGTCGAGCACGTGGATTCCCTCGGCCGAGAGGCCGCGGATCAGGCCGTTCGCGAGGGCGGGGGAAGTGGAGCGAGCGTCGTACCCTACGGCGATACGGGCGCGTTCCCGCTTCGTCGCAAAGCGCTCTTTTACCAGCTGGCCGAATGCCCGCGCGAGGCGCGTAGTACAATCCGGCTGGAACGACAGTTCCGTCAGACCGCGAACTTCGTTATCCTCGACGACGAGTTTGTAGGGCTCACGCATTCCCGTTTCTCCGGTTGCGAGCGATCCTCCGCTCGTACCCGAAGATTCGGACCGGAAAGGGATATTCTTGAACGATTGCCTGAAAACGGCTCTTTTATGCGCCGGCGCGGTCCTTTTTACGATCGGATGCGCGGCGCGCGACCGGGGGCCGGAAAAACCGAACGTGGTTCTGCTCGTGATCGACACGCTCCGGCACGATCGATTGTCGAGCTACGGCTACGCGCACGAGACGTCGCCGTTCCTCGACGAGCTCGCGGACGCCGGCGCGCGCTTTACGAGCGCGTACAGCCCGTCGTCGTGGACTTCACCGGCGACCGCGTCGCTCCTGACGAGCACGTATCCGTTTCAGAACGGGGTGGTGCTGAACCTGCATTCGATTCAGCTCATGCAGACAAAGTCGATCGAGATCGACATCAACCGTATTCCCGACGAAGCGGAAACGCTGGCCGAGATGATGAAGCGAGCGGGTTACGTTACGTACGGGCTCGCGGACAACATCAACGTGAGCGAAGCGATGGGATTCGAGGCCGGCTTCGATCTGTTTCAAACGGAAGAGTACATCGGCGCCGGGAAGATCGCGGCGATCGCCCGGAGCTGGGGCGACGAACTGCGCGGGCTCGAAGATCCGTACTTTCTCTACCTGCACTTCATGGATCCGCACGTTCCTTATCATAGAAAGCAACCGTGGTTCGATCAGTTCATTGATGAGCGCGATGACGTGACGCAGGCGGACGCCGCGAAGGAGCTGATCGTCAATCCGAGCGTTCCGAATCCGATTCTCGAAGTCGCGTACGACAGCGAAATCCGCTACCTCGACGAGACGCTGCGCGCGCTGTTTGCGGATCTCGAGATTGACGAGAATACGCTGCTGATCGTCGTCGGCGATCACGGCGAAGAGTTCTGGGAGCACGGAAAAGTGGGGCACGGGCAGTCGCTCTACGACGAGCTGATCCGCGTGCCGCTGTTCGTCTACGGGCCCGGCTGCGGCGTGCCCGGCGGGCGCGTGATCGACGGCGACGCGTCGCTGCTCGATGTCATACCCACGATCGCCGAGCGTATCGGTGTCGAGCCGCCGCCGAAAGCGCAGGGCCGTTCGTTCTGGACCGCGATGCGGAAGGGGAAGGCGCTCGAGGAGCGTACGCTCTACGCGCACCTCGTGCGGAAGAGCGCCGAGCACATCGGCGCGTTCGATCTGACGCTGTTCGGAGTGCTGACGCCCGAGTACAAGTTTCTGCATTCGAGCCGCGGCGAGAAGAAGCTCTTCGATCGCGCGGCCGACCCCGGCGAGAAGCAGAACCTTTCATTCGCGAAGAAAGATCGCACGGCCGAGTTCACGAAGATCGTGAAGGCGATCGAGGGAGCGGGGACGCTGTTCGACGCGGAGTCGGCGCCGGTTACGCTGGACTCGACGCAGATCGAACATTTGAAGGCGCTGGGATATATCGATTGAATGTGGTGCGGGGGCGGCGGGTCCTGTCGCGCCCGGCCACCCCTGCCTCGGCAGGCTCGGCAGGGG
>JABDJQ010000201.1 GCA_013002425.1 Gemmatimonadota bacterium | reverse complement strand
GGCGCGGTTCGGGGCGCCAGAGTACCGGGTACGGGCAGAGGTCGGGGAGAAAGTTCGTTACGAAATCGAGCGGCAGCTGCATGTGCCCTTCGCGAAACAGCACGGGCGCGCCGAGATGGATCACGCGCTCATCGATTACGACGTTCGGGTTCTCGGCCGTGACCTTCACGTGAAAGTCGCCGAGGCGAAGCGTCATCTTCTGGAGTTCGGGGCGCCAGTAGAGCGAAGCGGAATAGATGAGCGAGACGTCGTCGGCCGTGATGTACTCGACGCCGTTCCATTCGGAGGTAGCGAACGTGCGCGGCTCCGACGCCGGCATGCGCACTTCGATATCGGCCCGCGCGACCGCGGGCGCAAATGCGAGCGTGAGCGCGAGTGCGAGGAGCGCAAGCGTCGGCGCGAGCACGGATAAAACATGATGCGCCGCAGACAGGAGCGGCGCGCTCGAACGAACGCGGGACGGCGCATGCGGCGCCGCGCTCTTACCGGGCACGGTTCATCTCTTTGCGCGCGCGATCCATCTCGCGCTTCGCGTCGCGTGCCGCGATCGCGGCCCGCTTGTCGTGCGTCTTCTTTCCCGCGGCGATTCCGATCTCCACCTTCGCCCAGCTCCCCTTGAAATACAGCTTGAGAGGCACGAGCGTCATCCCCTTCGACTCCACCTGCTTTTCGAGCCGTCCGATCTCGCGCTTGCTGAGCAGCACCTTGCGGTCGCGTTTCGGCTCGTGATTGAAGCGGCCCGCCATCTCGTACGCATTGATCGTGGCGTTCACGAGATAGAGCTCCCCGTCCTTGAAGCGGACGTACGCCTCTTTGATCGAGGCGTGTTTCGCGCGGAGCGATTTCACTTCGGACCCCATGAGCACCAGGCCCGCCTCGACCGTGTCCATGATCTTGTAGTCGTGGCGCGCCCTGCGATTCGTGCAAACCGTCTGTATATCCATGGTATTAACGCCTGGGGACGGGGTCAGAAGAGAGAGGTCAGGCAACGAAGAAAACGGTATCAAAAAAGGGGGACCGGCGACAAGCGAAACGTCGGGGAATCACCTTGACGGCGGGTTCAGGCCGCTCCTACACTCATATCCTTGCCGCCGAAAATGCCGAGGTGGCGGAATTGGTAGACGCGCATGATTCAGGGTCATGTGGGCGTAAGCCTGTGGGGGTTCGAGTCCCCCCCTCGGCACCACTTTTAGCTCTTCCGCTCTTCCCGGCGTCCCCGGGGCTCTATTTCAGCTCGTAGAACAGCATTCCGTCGAATCGAGGCTTCTCCCGCCCTTCGAAGAGGTATGCCCGGAGGTCCGTGTCGGCCACCGTGTTCGTGAGCGAAGAGGCGTGGTGGAGCGTCTTCCCGTCGAACACGATCCCCTCGTGCGACACCAGGAAGCCGAGCCGGGTGTTCTTCTCGTTCACGAAAGCCACCCCGGCGACCGGCGGGAGCGCGGCGACGACCGCGGAATCGTACCGGGCCGACGGGAGATACGAGATCGCGAGCGGCCGCTCCCAGTCGATCGGCAGCAGCGGATCGCCGTCGTCTTTGCGATTCAGCGTGAGCGACACGGGGACGAGGAGCGACTCGGGCGCCACGCGGGCCGTGATGTCCGCGAACCAGGGTGAATCCGTGATGCGGTCCGCGGTGAAGTGAATGCGCGAAGCGTAGGTCGGGACGCCTCCGCGGTAATGGATGTCGATCAGGCGCGCACGGGCGTCCGCCGGGCTCGCGGCCCGGACGAGCGCGCTGTTCGTGAGCACGAGAACCGTGCAGTCGGCCTGGTCGAGACGGAATACGGGGTCGGCGTCGTTTTCGTCCTCCTCGCCGAGGCAGCCGAGCGCGTACGGGGTACCCAGGCGCACACGCGCGAGGGCCCGCCACTTTTCGTCAGGAGTGCTCGCAGCCCATTCCGGCGAGGCGAACAGCGCGTCGATCGCCGACACGGGGTCTGACGAGGGCTCCGATGCGGCGCTGTCCGATCCCGTTGGTGCTGCTTCCATCGTTCCAGCGGCTGCGGCTTCGTCCGAAACCGTGGCCGCGTCCCCCTCGGACCGGCACGCGAATGAAGCGGCCGCGAGAAGCGCGACTGCGACCATGCGGGCGGACGCACTCCCGATCCTTTCTTCCTTCATCGCTCTCCCCCTTCGAGCTGCTTCACGATCGCCTCTTCGCGCGCGGCCCCCTCTTCGTCGCCGGTCGATCGCAGCACCCGCGCCAGGTTCCGGTGCGCGGCCGCAAGCCCCGGCTCGAGGCGATTCGCCTCCATCAGTTGCGCATGCGCCTCGGCTACCGCCCCGCGCTGCAGCAGCAGCAGCGCCAGGTCGTTTCGTACACCCCCGTCGCCGGGATCGAGATCGATGGCGCGCGCCAGCGCTTCTTCCGCTTCGGCCGAACGCCCGAGACGCCCGAGCGCGCGCCCGTATCGCTTCTGTACGAACGCGTTTTCGGAATCGATCGCGAGCGCCGCTTCGTATTCCACGGCGGCATCCTCGAACGCGTCGCGCTCCTCGTAGAGCATGCC
>JABDJQ010000197.1 GCA_013002425.1 Gemmatimonadota bacterium | reverse complement strand
GTCCGGCGGAGAGCGCCAGCGCGTCGCGCTCGGACGGGCCATCGTCCGTAAGCCGCAGGTGTTCCTGTTCGACGAACCGCTTTCGAACCTCGACGCGAAGCTCCGGGTTCAGATGCGCGCGGAGATTTCGGCCCTGCACAAGCGCCTGCAGATCACGACGATTTACGTCACGCACGATCAGGTGGAAGCGATGACGATGGGCGAACGGATCACCGTGCTGAACGGCGGGAAGATTCAGCAGGTCGACGAACCCTTAAACCTCTACAATATGCCTACGAATCGTTTCGTGGCCGAGTTCATCGGGTCGCCGCCGATGAACCTCATGTCGCTCGAGAAGAAGGACGGCGCTTTTCAATACGCGGGGCACGCCCTCCCGCTCACGGGCGAAAAGGGGGCGCCGGGTTCGTCCGCCCCGCCTCTCGATACCGTACTCGCCGGCATCCGCCCCGAGCACGTCGACGTTGCCGTTAACGGCGGCGGCCTCCCCGCGAAGGTCGTGCTCGTAGAGCCGATGGGAGGCGAAACCATCGTTTATCTCGCCCTCGAAGATGACACGCGTCTCGTTGCCAAGATCGACGGGATGCGGCGATTCACGCTCGGCGAAACACTTACGGTCACTTTCGACCGTCAACAGATCCATTGGTTCGATCCGCGAACCGAACGGAGGATTTCTCTTTGAGAAGGACGCACCTGCTCCCGCTCGTGCTCCTCGTCCTCGTCGCGTCGTGCGGCGGAGGCGCGGAGAAGACACCCGAAGTCGTGATCTGGGAATTCATGGACCCGAAAGAACGCGTGATTCTCGAAGAGTCGATCGAGGCGTTCCAGGCCACGAACCCCGGTTTTCTCGTGAAGCACACGAACTACCCGCCCGAGCAGCTTCGCACGCAGTTTCTGACCGCGTCGATGGCCGGCGGCGGCCCCGACCTCGTCTTCGGTCCCGCAGACAACGCGGGCCCCTTCAGCATTGCCGGAGTCATTCAGCCGATCGAAGAGCTCTTCGACGCACAGTATCTCGCGGGCTTCGAACCACTGGCGTTCGACACGCTGGACGGCCATGTCTGGACGCTCCCTTCGCAGGTCGGGAATCATTTGTGCCTGATCTACAACCGCGAACTCGTGGACGAAGTGCCGAGCACGCTCGTCGAGATGCTCGACCAGGCGCAGAGCCTCACGGTCGATGAGGACGGAGACGGCCGGCCCGATCAGTACGGGCTCGTCTTCGACTCGAAAGAACCGTTCTGGCTGGTGCCGTTTCTCGGCGCTTACGGCGGCCGCGTCATGAACGCAGAGAGCGAGCCGACGCTCGACACGCAGGCGATGGTAAGCGCGCTCGCGCTCATGCGCGAGATTCGCGTGGATCGCGGCCTCATGCCGCCCGGCACCGACATCCAGCTCGCGGAGACGCTTTTCAAAGAGGGGAAAGCGGCGTACACGATCAACGGCTACTGGTCGT
>JABDJQ010000192.1 GCA_013002425.1 Gemmatimonadota bacterium | reverse complement strand
CACCAGTACATGAACGCGTTCAAGGAGTTCCTGGCCGGCGACATCAGCGGCCTCGTGAACGATCCGCTGGCGTGGTCGCCGGGAGAGGTCGGCTGGTACGACATGCCGTGGACCGCGCAGGGGAGCGCGCTCCCGTCCGGCGGCGTCGATCCGAACAGCGGGCGCGAGGCGCTCATCGGTTCCTACACGGGGCAGATCCTTCAGCCGAATACGTTTCAGACTCCGTCCCCGGCCGTTCCGTTTCAGAATCATGCCGTCATCTATTACAACGACGTGGCCGGCGCGTTCCTGGGCCGCATCTGGAAGGATGTCTTCGGCCCCGATCTCACGGACACGCAGTTTCCCGAGGGCTCGATCTGCGTCAAGGTCGAAGCCGCCACGCTGACGCCGAAAGAGTGGCCGCCTCTCGAAGGCGCGAGCAAGTATTACGTGTACCGGCCGACGGTGGGCGCGATCGACAGCCTGCCGCCCGATCAGCTGCAGCCCGAAGTCGTGCCGGTCTGGTTTTCGCAGATGGCCGTGGCCGTCAAGGACTTCACCGCGTCGCCCCAGACCGGCTGGGTCTACATGGCATTCGCGTACGACAAGGACGCCAAAGGGAAGAGCGTCTGGGAGAAGGCCGTGCCGGTCGGCGCGATGTGGGGGAACGACCCGGAGTTCGCGCGGCTTCCCGCCGGCAAGAAGAAGGGCGTTCCGCTGAAGGAAACCTGGGTGAACCCGAAGGCGCCGCAGTACACGCTCGAAACGCTCGGGTGGGGCGGCCGGCTGGCCGGCCCGATGGACGTCGCGACGCGACACAATGTCGTGACCGTGAGCGGCAAGCGCTATCAGGGCGACGATGACCTCGACGCGTCATCGTGTCTCAGCTGTCACTCGGCCGCGCAGTATCCGTTCTTCGAGAATCTTTACGCTTCGCCGAACGTAAAATTCCCGGAAGACGGCGATCAGTTCCTGTTCTACGATCCCGGCTCCGAAGAGTGGGCGCGCTGGTTTCAGAACCGCCCCGGCACCGTGCCGCTCTCGGCCGACCTGACAGAAGGAGTCGTTTCGCTCGATTACGACATGCTGCTGACCTTCGCCCTCATGACATATAATGTGGCCGCGGGCAATCCTCTGGCCACGCCGCCGCGCATTCACGTGCACTGATCGCGGGCTTCGAGGGAAGAGAATGAGTACGAAGGGGATCGACGAGTTCCAGGGAACCGAACGCTTCGGTATTCTGCGCCGCCTCGGTGCGGGCGGCATGGGAATCGTGTACGAAGCGTACGATCGCGAGCGCGAAGAGCTGGTCGCGCTGAAAGTGCTGCGGAATCTCGCCGCCGAATCCGTTCTGCAGTTCAAACAGGAATTCCGCTCGCTCGCACAGACCGTGCACCCGAATCTCGTCCCCCTCTACGAACTGATCTCCGACGGCAACCAGTGGTTCTTTACGATGGAACTGCTGAAGGATTCGGTCGCGTTCGTCGACTACGTGCGCACCGAAGAGGAGGGCGGGGGGGCGCGCGCGAAACCGCCGCCGGGACACCTGCACACTTCGTCCGATCTCACCATCGGTTCCTCGCAGGAGAGCGCCGGCGAGGCGGGGGATGAAGACGATCGGCGCGCCAAATCGAGTCCCCCATCGAAGAAAGTCGTCGCGCCGATTCCGGACGAGCGCCCGCCCGTTTCCGGAGTCGATTTCGAACGTCTCCGCGACGGCCTTCGCCAACTCGTCGAGGGAACGAACTGGCTTCACGACGCGGGGATCGTGCATCGCGATCTGAAACCGGAGAACGTTCTCGTTCGTCCGGGCGGCCGCGTCACGCTGCTCGACTTCGGGCTCGTGGCGCCGCTCGCGGGAGTGAATCCGCTGCGCGGGGGCGTTTCGTTTTCGGGTTCGAGTCCCGCCCACGGAGAGTCGACCGAACGTCGCATCGTCGGTTCGATCGGTTACATGTCGCCCGAACAGGCCGCCGACGAGCCATTGACGCCCGCGACCGACTGGTACGCCGTCGGCGTGATTCTCTACCGCTCGCTGACCGGGCGTCTCCCGTTCGAAGGGCGCGCTCACGAGGTGCTCGAGGCGAAACAGCGCATCGACCCGCCCGCCCCCGCCGCGCTGTTCGAAGGAATTCCCGCCGACCTCGATGCGCTCTGCATGCGGCTCCTCGATCGGAACGCGGCGCGGCGCCCGCGCGCGATCGGCATTCTCGCGGGCATCGGCGCCGGGAGCGCGTCCGAAGAGACGGACGGCGCCGCCGGAA
>JABDJQ010000180.1 GCA_013002425.1 Gemmatimonadota bacterium | reverse complement strand
CGCATGGAACGACCCCGTTCGCGGCAGCGTGCGTTGGATCAGGCTCGGTCCGCTTTCCATTCAGCCCAGCGAAATCGCGAAGCTGGCGATCGTGATCTATCTCGCCGATTTTCTCTCCCGCAAGCGGCGGCACCAGGAGTCGTTCAAGAAGGGACTCATGCCGGCGCTTCTCGTGCTCGGTACGGTCGTCGGGCTCGTCGCGCTCGAACGAAATCTCTCGTGCGTCGTTCACATCGCTCTCATCAGCTCGCCGCTTCTCTTCATCGGGGGAGCGCGCATCCGGCACCTGCTCGGCCTGGGTATCGTTTTCGCCGCCGTCGTCGCGGGTTCGCTCTTCGCCTCCCCGTATCAGCGGGAGCGGATCAAGACGTATACGAGCGGCTCCTTCGACGCGCTCGGCAAGGACTATCAGGTGCAGCAGTCGCTCATCGCGATCGGCTCGGGCGGATGGACGGGTGTGGGCCTCGGGCAGTCGAAGCAGAAATACTACTTCCTGCCCGACTCGCATACGGATTTCGTGTTCAGCGTCGCGGGCGAGGAAGGCGGTTTCATTTTCGGATCTCTGTTCGTCATGGGCCTTTTTCTCGTGTTTGCCTGGCGTGGTACGCGGATCGCGATGCGCGCGCCCGACGAAGAGGGCCGGCTGCTCGCGATGGGAATCACGCTGCTCGTCTTTCTATACGCGATGCTGAACATCGCCGTCGTAACCCGGAGCATTCCGACGACCGGAGTGCCGCTGCCGTTCATCAGCTACGGGGGGTCTTCGCTTCTCGTCGCGCTCTTCGGGAGCGGAGTTCTGCTGAATATCTCGAAGCAGTCGACCGGACGCCGTTTCGCGAATGCCGATCAGGTCAAGCAACGCCTTGCGAAGAGGGGGCGATGAAAGTGATTTTCGCAGCAGGAGGAACGGGAGGCCACATTTTCCCCGCCGTAGCGATCGCGGAAGCTTTACGTGGCAAGCGACCGGATGTCGAGGCGCGCTTCGTTCTCGGGGCGGGCGGCAAGGGAGCGCGGTTTCTCGAACCGACCGGCTTTGCATGGGACTCGATTCCGATGAAGGGAATGCCGCGGAAGAACCTGCTCCGGCTGATTCCCTTCGCCTGGAACCTGGCGCGGAGTCTCGTCTCCGCGCTCGGTCTGCTGCGGCGCGAACGCCCCGCGGCGGTCGTCGCGATGGGGGGCTATCCGAGCGCTCCGGTCTCGCTCGCCGCCGCGATGCTCCGGCTGCCGGTGTACGTGGCCGAGCAGAATCGAGCGCCCGGCCTCGCCACGAAATGGAACGCCCGTTTCGCCCGCACGATCTTTCTGGCGTTCGAAGGTTCGCGCCGTTTCTTTCCGGCCGGAAAAGAATGCGCCGTGACGGGGAACCCGGTTCGTCCCGCGATTTTCGATTTCGACAGCGCCCGCGCGCACGCGCGCTGGGAACTCGACCCGAATAGATAGACCGTGCTCTTCGTGGGCGGCTGCCAGGGGGCGCGCACGATTAATACGATCATCATGGAATGTTTGACCCGCTGGGAAC
>JABDJQ010000179.1 GCA_013002425.1 Gemmatimonadota bacterium | reverse complement strand
ATCCGGCGGGGCGGCTCGTCGAGCGCGTCGTGAACGGGCATCTGCCTGCGGGCGCGCACGAAGCGGTCTGGCTCGGACGCGACAGCCGCGGCCGCGCGGCGCCGTCGAGCGTCTACTTTTATCGGCTGAAGACAGACGCGTTCTCCGAAACGCGGAAAATGATTCTGGTGCGCTGACGAACGGAGGTTTGGTTTTTTGTTTGTAGTGACGAATCGTGTGGTGAAAGAGAAGGCGCGGACGCTGAACGCGGTCGGGGCGGCGCCGAACGAAAACGGGCCGAACGAGATTCGGTTCATGCGCGCGAACAAAGTACGCGGGAACTGGCAGATTCAGATTCTGCCCGACGTGCTGAACGACGACTGGAAGAAGGACGGCGGTATTACCGATCCGGATCCGGTTTACGCGAGCCGGTATGTCGGGAAAGCGCTGTTCGAGGAGCTCGAAAAGAAGAAGAAGAACCTGCTCGTGTTCGTGCACGGCTTCAATAACGATCTGGCCGCAGCGGTCGAGCGGGCGCACGGTTTTCAGACCGCGTTCAAGACCGAAGTGCTCACGTTCAGCTGGCCCGCGAACGGCGGCGGCGCGAAGGGCGTCACGAGTTACAAGGACGACAAACGCGACGCGCGCATCTCGGGCGGGGCGCTCGACCGCGTCTTCGAAACGCTGCAGACGTGGGTGAACGACTATCGCAGGAGCAAGGCGGGCACGTGGGCGAAGGAAGCGCGCAAGAAATTCCCGCGGGACAAAGCCGCGCAGCAGCAGTACGTGAAAGAGCGCCGCGCGAAGGGCGCGCCGTTCTCGATCAACCTCGTGCTGCACAGCATGGGCAACTATCTCTACAAGCAGGTGCTCTCCTCGTCGATCTATCGCGCCGGCCCGATGCTGTTCGACAACGTGGTGCTCGTGGCCGCCGACGCGAACAACGAAGATCATCCCGCGTGGATCGACCGGATCGCGGTTCGCAATCGTATCTACATCACGATCAACGAAGACGACTCCGCGCTCCTCGCGTCCCGCATGCAGGGGGGCGAAGAGCAGAAGGCGCGCCTCGGCCACTATCTCTACGACCTGCATTCACGCCGGGCCGTATACGTCGACTTCACGGACGCGCCGCAGGTCCTCGACTCCCACTCGTACTTCGAAGGGCGTGCGATTCAGAACGGCAAAATCAAGCGCTTCTTCCAGCAGGCGTTCAACGGTGAGCGCGCGGAAGCGAATCTGAAGTTCGACGAAGGAAAGAATCTATACAGAATCGTGTGAGTGGTGGGGGCCGGGGGCCGGGTGTCGGG
>JABDJQ010000120.1 GCA_013002425.1 Gemmatimonadota bacterium | reverse complement strand
GTACAAGAAGGCGCTTGCCGGCGAGATCACGGGCTTCACGGGCGTCGACGACCCGTACGAAGAGCCGGTCAAGCCCGAGATCCTGATCGAGTCCGACAAGGAGTCCGAGAAGGAAAGCGTCGCGAAGATCGTTCGCACGCTCGAGCTCATGGGGCTCATTCCGGGCGCCGACGCCGGCAAGGACTTCTCCGACGAAGAAGAGGAGAAGATCAAACAGCGCCTCAAGGACCTCGGCTATATTTAAGTTCGGCAGACAATCGAGGAGGGTGTGCGTTTTCGGCATCGACGGAGTGCCGCATACCCTCCTTTCCCGTTTCATGCAGGAAGGGGTGATGCCCCGCGCGAAGGAGATCTTCTCGCGCGGATCGCTCCGCAGGATGAAGGTGACGCTCCCCGAAATCTCGTCTGTCAGCTGGACGAGCTTCATGACCGGCATGGCGCCGGGCGAGCACGGTATCTACGGCTTCACCGATCTGAAACCGGACAGCTACGACATCACGTTCCCCTCGTTTCCCGATCTGCCCGTAAAAACGCTCTGGGAGCGTCTGGGCGAGAAGGGGAAGCGGAGCGTCGTCGTCAATCAGCCGGCCACGTATCCGGCCCGCCCGATCGAAGGGGCGCTCGTTTCGGGGTTCGTGGCGATCGACCTCCGCCAGGCCGTGCATCCGAAATTTCTGTACGCCAAGCTCCAGCAGCTCGGCTACGAGATCGATATCGACGCGCAGGAGGGGGGGAAGAACGCCGACTCCCTCTTCAAACAGCTCGATACGGGCCTCAGAGGGCGCAGGAAAGCCTGGGATTACCTCTGGAACCGCGAGAAGTGGGACTACTTCCAGGTTGTCGTGACGGGCACGGACCGCCTCATGCATTTCCAGATGCCGGCGGCCTACGACCCGGCCCACCCCGAATTCGATCGATTTCGTGCGTATTATTCCGCCGTAGACTCTTTTCTGGGAGAGGTGTTCGAACGATACGTTGAGAAGACCGGCGACGAGGCCGGCGAGGGCTTCTGGGTCCTCTCCGACCACGGGTTCTGCGCCATCGAGCAGGAGTTCTACGTGAACGCCTGGCTCAGGAGCGAGGGGTATCTGGAGTTTCTGGAAGACCCGGTGCAGTCGCTCGGCGCGATTGCGCCCGAAAGCCGCGCTTTCGCGCTCGATCCCGGGCGTATCTACGTCCATCGATCGGACCGCTATCCGAAGGGATCGGTGGCGCCGCGCGACGCGGCTGCCGTGGCGGACGAGATCCGCGGGAAGCTGCTGGCGCTCGAGCACGGGGGAGCGCCCGTCTGCCAGGCGGTCCATCGGGGCGAGGAGCTGTATGCGGGCGAGCACGCGAAACGGGCGCCGGATCTGGTGCTCACGGCCCGGGATGGTTATGATAGTAAGGGATGGCTCGGTCCGTCCGAGCCGTTCGGACGGAGCCACTTCACAGGAATGCACAACTGGGATGACGCGTTCGTTTGGAGCGCGTCCGAACTGCCGGAGTCCATGGTCATCACGGATATCGCTCCCCGGATCGAATCACGGCTGTCCAAATAAGAAGAATCGTATCAGGAGTATTTTGCACGTGTTCTTTCGTCACACTCGAGTTCTCGCCTGGGTAGTCATGCTCACGGCGATCTTTTTCTGCGCGGATCCTGCCGAAGCGTACATCGGACCGGGCGCGGGCTTCGCGTTCCTTTCGTCCTTCATGGTGCTCTTCGTCACGTTCCTTCTCGCGTTCGTTTCGATCCTGCTCTGGCCGATTCGTTTCGTCTGGAAGCTGATCTTCAAGAAGCGGCCGCCGAAGACGGACGTGGATCGCGTGATCGTGGTCGGTCTCGACGGCTTCGACCCGAACCAGTGCAAGAAGTTCATGGCCGAGGGTAAACTGCCGCACTTTCAGAAGCTCGCGGATCAGGGGACGTTCGACGAACTGCAGACCGTGTTCCCGGCGATGTCGCCGGTCGCTTGGTCTTCGTTCGCGACGGGCGTCGATCCTTCGCGGCACAATCAGTTCGACTTCCTGAACCGCGATCCCCGCACGTATCTTCCCGACCTCGCGTCGGTCTTCATCGGCCCGGTGTCGCGCGTGCTGAATATCGGCAAGTACAAACTGCCGCTCGGCAAGCCGGTCGTGCGCCTGCTGCGCAAGTCGCAGCCGTTCTGGAAGATCCTCGGCGAGTACGGAATCTTCTCGCACATTCTGCGCGTGCCGATCACGTTTCCGCCCGAGAAGCACAACGGCCTTCTGCTCTCGGCCATGTGCGTTCCCGATATCAAGGGCTCGCAGGGTACGTTCACGTATTACACGACCGACGAGAGCGAAGTGGGCGCGGCAACGGGCGGCGTCCGGCGCGTCGTGAAGCGCAGCGGCAACGTCGTCGAAGGCGACATCCTCGGTCCGTCGAATTCGATGACGCGCGAAGAAGAAGAACTCACCGTGCCGTTCAAGGTCACGATCGACGACGCGAAGCAGAGCGCCGTGATCGACTACAACGGCGAGAAGATCCCGCTGAAACAGGGCGAGTATTCCGAGTGGATCCGCACCCCGTTCAGCGCAGGGCTCGGCGTCAAGGTCTGGGGCCTCGTGCGGTTCTATATCATGGAGATGGGCGAACACTTCAAACTGTACGTTTCGCCGATTCAGATCGATCCCGAAAAACCGGCCATGCCGATTTCGCACCCCACGTTCTACTCGATCTACCTTTCGAAACTGCTGGGAAGCTTCGCGACGCTCGGCTTCTGCGAAGACACGTGGGGGCTGAACGAACGGGTGATCGACGAAGACGCGTTTCTGAAGCAGACGTGGATCACGCACGAAGAGCGCGAGCGCATGCTCTTTCACAGCATGGAGCAGGTGAAGAAGGGCTTTCTCGTCTGCCGCTTCGACGGCACGGACCGCGTGCAGCACATGTTCCAGCGCTACCTGATGGACGGACATCCGGCCAACGCGAAACTCGACGAAAACGCGTATCGCGACGAAATCGAGAAGCTCTACGTTCGCATGGACGAGATGATGGGCCGCGTCATGGACAAGGTCAAAGACGACAAGAAAACCGTGCTCATGGTGATGTCGGATCACGGTTTCGCGCATTTCTCGCGCGGCGTCAATCTGAACTCGTGGCTCGTCGAGAACGGGTACATGGTCATGAAAGACGGCGGCAAGACGTGCAAGGACTGGTTCCGCGGCGTCGACTGGGAGAAGACGAAAGCGTACAGCTTCGGACTCGTCGGTATTTATTTGAACATCAAGGGACGCGAAGGCCAGGGCATCGTGGAGGCCGGCGAAGAAGCGGCGGCGCTTCGCCAGGAGATCAAAGAGAAACTGGAAGCGCTGGTCGATCCGAAGACGGGCGCGAAGGTCATGAACGACGTCTTCAAGACCGAGGAGATCTATACCGGACCCTACGCGCAGAACGGCCCCGACCTTCTCCCCGCGTTCGACGAGCATTACCGGCAGTCGTGGGAAGCCGCTGTCGGGAAAGCGGAACCGGACGTCATCATCGACAACGTGAAAGCGTGGTCGGGCGATCACTGCCTCGACTGGCGCATCGTACCGGGCGTACTTTTCTCGAGCCGCAAGCTCGCGCGCAAGAACCCGGGCATCATGGACATGAGCGCGTCGATTCTCGATCTCTTCGGGATTCAGCGGCCAGCCTACATGCTGGGGCGCTCGTTCTTCCGCGTCGATTCATCGGACGCCGGGCAAACCGAAAAACAGTCACCCCCTGAAGAGAGAGAAGTCGCGAATGCGTAAATACTGGCCTGGATGGTCCCGCTTCGGGATCGCGACGGGGATCCTTGCGGGCGGCATACTGATCGCCCTCGTGACGGGCCCCGGTTTCGCCGACTCGAAAAAGAAGATGATGGTGATCGGATTCGACGGCATGGATCCGAATCAGCTGCAGGAGCACATCGACAACGGTTACATGCCGAACTTCGAACGCCTGATCGCGAAGGGGAGCTTCACGACGCTCGGGACGAGCATCCCGCCGCAGAGCCCCGTCGCCTGGTCGAACTTCATCACGGGCAAGAACCCGGGCGGCCACAATATCTTCGACTTCATTCACCGTGACCCGAAGACTTACCTGCCGTTCCTGAGCACTTCGGAAGCCGTCGGCTCTTCGAAGTCGATCGAACTCTGGGGCGACTGGCAGCTGCCGCTCGGCGGCGGCGAGGTCGTGCTGCTCCGCGAAGGGCGCGCGTTCTGGGAACTGCTCGAGAACGCCGAAATCCCGACCACGGTCTTCAAGATCCCGGCGAATTACCCGCCGGTGCAGACGAATGTCCGCACGCTGTCGGGGATGGGAACGCCCGACATGCAGGGCACGCCGGGAACGTTCACCTACTTTACGACGCATCCTCCCGAGGACGCGGACGATATCTCGGGCGGCGCGATCGTCGACATCTATTTCGATCGTGACAAGTCCGAAGCGGCGATTCCCGGGCCGCCGAATCCGTTCGACAAGAGGGGAAGAGAGACGGGCGCGAACGTCACGATGTACCGCGACAAGGAGAATCAGGTCGCGAAGATCGTGACCGGCGACGAGGAAATCGTGCTCGCGCCGGGCGAGTTCAGCGAATGGGTGCCGGTCGAGTTCTACATGCTCGGCGACGAAGGCTTCGGCGACAGGATCCGCCCGGCTGCCGCGCCGATGGGATTCGCGGTCGGGGGCTCCGTGCGCTTCTATCTGAAGTCGGTCTACCCCGAGTTCAGCCTCTATGTGACGCCCGTGCAGATCGATCCGCTGAATCCCGCGCAACCGGTATCGACTCCCGACGACTGGTCGAAGGAACTCGCGGAACGAACCGGTCGCTATTACACGCAGGGCATGCCCGAAGATACGAAAGCGCTCGAAGGGGGAGTCTTCGACGACGGGGAGTTCCTGACGCAGGCGACTCTGGTGCTCGACGAGCGCATGAAGCTCTTCGAAACGATGGTGAGCGATTTTGCGCAGGACGAATGGGGCTTCCTGTTCTTCTACTTCTCGTCGCTCGACCAGCAGACGCACGTCATGTGGCGCTGCATGGATCCGAAGCACCCGGCGTCGGATGAAATGGCGCGGCAGTATCCCGACATCATCACGAACATCTTCAAGCGCCTCGACAAAGCGGTCGGCATCGCGATGGAGCGGCTCGGCGACGACGTTACGCTCGTCGTCATGTCGGACCACGGGTTCGCGCCCTGGTATCGTGAAGTGCATCTGAATTCGTGGCTTGCCGACAACGGCTATCTGACGCTGAAAGACGATTCGGAGGGCGTGCGCGCCTCTTCCGACTTCTTCATGAACGTCGACTGGCGCCGCACGAAGGCGTATGCGCTCGGCATCAACGGGCTGTACATCAACGTGCGCGGCCGTGAAAAGAACGGCACCGTCGCCCCCGGCAAAGAACGCGACGAACTGATGAACGAACTGATTGCGAAGCTGAAGGAGCTCCGGGATCCCGAGACGGGCGCGCTCGCGATCAAGGAAGTCTACAAGAGTGAAGAAGTGTTCGACGGACCGTACGTGAAGAACGCGCCCGACATGAACGTCGGATACGCCTACAGCTTCCGCGGCTCGAACGAATCCGCGCTCGGGGAATTCCCGATGGAGTGGTTCGCGGACAACACCGGCAAGTGGTCGGGCGATCACTGTATCGCCGCGGATATCGTGCCGGGCATTCTGATCTCGAACCGCCAGTTGAGCAGGCAGGATCCCGCGCTTTACGATCTGACCGCGACGATCCTCGCCGAATTCGGCGTCGACAAGGACGAAGACATGATCGGAACTCCGGTCTTTCAGTAAGGAGGCAACGATGTTCGGTGGACCCAAAGTCAAACTGACGAAAGATCTCTTCGAGCGAGTCAAGAAGTACAGCGCACTCGCGGGCTACTCTTCGGTCGACGAATTCGTCGTGCACGCTCTCGAAAAAGAGCTCGGCGGGCTCGAGGACAGCGCGTCGGAAGAAGAGATCAAGAAGAAGCTCCAGGGCCTCGGCTACATTTCGTAGCCGGTCCGTTCAACGAATCGGGCCTCGCAGGAGGCCCCGCAAGCGAAGCGAAGGAACCGTCGTCTCATGTGGCCAATCGTTCAGGCGTTTACGAAATTTTTCGATCTTCTGATCGCGCTCTTTCAGTCGATGCACCCGATCATCGGTCTCACCGTGATCTCCATACTGACCGGCGCCGTGATGCTAGTCGTCTGGAAGTACACGTCGAATCAGAAAGCGATCGCGGCCGCGAAGGCGAAGATCTCGGCGTACATACTCGAGATCCGGCTCTTCCCCGACGACATGCGAGCGCAGTTCTCGGCCCAGCGCAAGGCGCTCCTCGCGAACGCGAAGTACATGACGTACGCGGTGCCGCCGCTGCTCGTCGTGCTGCTCCCCGTCGTGGCGATTCTCGTGCAGCTCGACGTGCGCTATCAGCGCAAACCGCTCGAACCGGGCGATGTGACGCTGCTGAAAGTGAAGGTGGCGGAAGAGGTCGATCTGGCAAGCGTAACGCTCGATGCGCCCGCCGGCCTCGTGATGGAAACGGCCGCGATGCGGGTCGTGGCCGAGGACGAAGTCGACTGGCGCCTGCGCGCCGACACGCCCGGCGAGTACGATGTAACCGTGAATGCGGGCGGCACGGTCGAGACGAAGCGGATCGTAGTCGGTGAGCGGCTCACGAAGCTGGCGGAATTCCGCGAGCAGTCGAACTTCCTGACGATCTGGATGGCGCCCGCCGAGAAGCCCCTTCCCAAGGGTTCCCCGATCCAGGAGATCCGCCTCACGTACCCCGAGCGCGAAATGAAGCTGGCCGGCATCTCCCTGCACTGGCTGCTCGTCTTCTTCGTCGTGTCCGTTCTCTTCGGATTCGCGATCAAGGGAGTCGTGGGCGTCGAAGTGTAGTCAGCGGACGAGCGTGATCTTCCTCGTCTGTTCCGTATCCCCGTTATCGATCTTGATCAGATAGACGCCGGCGGCGACCGATTCGCCGCCGCTGTCGCGTCCGTTCCATTCGAGGACGCCGACGCGCCAGGCGTCCTGTCGCTCCGCGGTCAACACGCGGACGAGCCGCCCGGACGGCGCGTAGATCGAGACGCGGACCGCGCTTCCGAGCCGCGCGATTTTCGTCGGCGAGGCCGACTGATACGGAATGAAGACGCCGCCGCCGGTCGAAGGGTTCGGATAGGGCGCCATGCTCTCCGGGATCGAAACGATCGTTGCGCTCGCCGCTTCGCTCCTGAGCGCGCCAGTGCTTGCCGTGATCGTATAGTCTCGTTCCCCGCAGCACGCTCCGGCATCCCGGTACTCCCTCGCGTCGCCGCCGAGCTCCGCGATCAGCACGCCGTTCCGTTCGATCGTGTACGCCGCCGCCCCCGGGACCTCGTTCCACGAGAGCACGACATCGAGACCGTCGTTCGCGGCGCTCAGCGCCGGCGCCGCAAGCTCGAACGGGCCGGCGAGATCGTGCGTCAGCGAGGCGATGAGCTTGACCGCGTTCTCGGCGAAGTCGAAATCGAGATGGCCGAGGGTATCGCCGAGCGTGTGAAGCGGGTTGGTCGTGATATCGATCGTTTCGCTGATCTGCACGGCGGAGTATCCGTTCGCCCAGAACGAGGCATGGTCGCTGTACACCTGCGCGTTCGCGACCTGAAGCGCCACGCTGAAATCGCCGGACGAGTCGGGCACGAACGGCGCGGCGCGCTCGAGAAGCCAGTCCGAGGCGTCGTTCGCGATCACGCGCAGCGGGTCGTCC
>JABDJQ010000112.1 GCA_013002425.1 Gemmatimonadota bacterium | reverse complement strand
ATGACCTTGTTCGGCACGTCCATCACCTTCGCGGCCGCAACGGACGCGAGCGCGTTCATGCGGTTGTGCGGCCCCGGAATCGCGATGTCGCGCTCGAGCCCCACGAGTTCCTCCTCGTCATCCATCTTGCTTCGAATCTCGCCGTAGGTGAGGCTGACTCCCGGAAGATTTCCGCCTACCTCGCGTGAGAACCAGAGCACACGGCTCTTCAAAGTGTTCCCGATTCGGCGAACGGCCGGATCGTCGTAATTCAGGATCGCGGCATCGGTTTCGTCCTGGTTTTCGAACAGGCGCGCTTTGATCGAAGCGTAATTCTCGAACGAACCGTGACGGTCCAGATGGTCGTCCGTGAGATTCAGCAGCACGGCGGTCTTCGGACGGAACCGGTCGATCGTTTCGAGCTGAAAACTCGAGATCTCCGCAACGATGAGATCGTAATCGCGATGCGGTCCCACGACATCCGTGAGCGGTCTCCCGATGTTTCCCGCAACTGCCACGCGTCGTCCTTCCCTCTTCATGATCTCGCCGATCAGCGAGGTCGTCGTCGACTTCCCGTTGGTTCCCGTCACCGCGATGATCGGGCAGTCCGCAGCGCGGTACGCGAGTTCGATCTCCGAGATCACGGGGATACCTCGCTCCTTCGCCGCCGCCACCAGCGTGTGTTCGGTCGTGAGTCCGGGACTCACGACCACGATGTCGATATCGTTCAGCAGCGCCTCGTCCGGCTCTCCATAGAAGAACCGGGCGCCTTCCTCTTCCCACGCCGCGAACTGCTTCGCGTCCGCCGCGCCGGGCGGGGTCCTGTCATAGCCCGCGGGCTGTCCGCCGAACCGCAGAAGCAGATCGATCGCTCCGCGACCGCTGCGCCCGAGCCCGAGAATCAGGAATTGTGTGCTCCGCCACTCCATCAGCGCAGTTTCAATGTGCTGAGGGAAAGAAGCGCGAGCAGGATGCCGATGATCCAGAACCGGATCACGATCTTCTGCTCGGGCCAGTTCTTCAGTTCGAAGTGATGATGAATCGGCGCCATCCGAAAGATGCGCTTCCCGCGCAGCTTGAACGACCCGACCTGCAGCACCACCGACAGGACCTCGAGCACGAATACGCCGCCGACCAGCGCGAGCAGAAACTCCATCTTGATGAAGATCGCCACGGCGCCCAGCACGCCCCCGAGCGCAAGAGAGCCCGTGTCGCCCATGAAGACTTCCGCGGGCGGCGCGTTATACCAGAGAAACCCGAGGGAGGCGCCGACCAGCGCACCGAGAAACACGGTCATTTCGCCCGCGCCTTCGAGGTGCGGAATCTGCAGATACGTGCTGAACGTCGCGTGCCCGGTCACGTAAGTCATGCCGG
>JABDJQ010000100.1 GCA_013002425.1 Gemmatimonadota bacterium | reverse complement strand
TCTACGATCAGGGCGGCTTCGCGCACATGGGCATTCTCAACGGCATGGAACGCGAAGTGCCGTTCCTGCTGGGCAAGGGGGAAAAGGAGAAGGCGAAAGCGTTTCGAAACGCCGGCTATACGGCGATCATCGGAACCACCACGATCATCTTCCTGATTCTCTGCCTCATCTCGTTTCTCGGCCGCGATTCCTACGAAACCCTGACACGTGTCGCGCTTCCGCTCATCGGGGCGGCGCTCGTGCTCCAGATCCATACGTTTCTATACAACCAGGTCTTCATGGCCGACCAGAACTTCACGCCCATCTCGCAGAGCTGGACGATCCAGTCGCTGCTGAACTTCGCGCTTTCGATCGGCCTCGTCTACAAAATGGGAATCTACGGCCTGATCGTGGCCCTGATCGTGTCGAACCTGACGGCCGTGCTCTTTCTCCGCTCGCGCGCCACGTTCCGGTTTCGTGTGCAATGGAACGGAGCGCTCGTCTGGCATCTCTTCAAGCGCGGCGTCCCCGTGTTCGCGTATCTCTGGCTCGGCTTTCTCCTGCGCCAGGTGGACAAGCTCGTGATCATCGCCATGCTACCCCGCATCGAACTCGGCTACTACGGCATCGCCGGCACGATCGCGGGCATGCTCGTCTACATCACGTCTTCCGCGAGCTTCGTCCTCTTCCCGCAACTTCTGAGAAAATTCGGCAAAACAGGTGAAATCGGGGCACTTGCGCGCACGCTGAAGGAGCCGACTTTCGCGTTTTCGATCTTCGTGCCCGTGCTGCTCGCGCTCGTCTATCTCTGGATCCACATTCCGGTCGTGCACTTCCTGCCGAAGTTCGCCCCGGGGATCGACGCGATGCGGATCCTGGTTCTCGGCACGCTCTTCCTGTCGATCTCGTCGCTCCCGAGCTACTTTCTGATCACCGTGAACCGCACGAAGGTTCTGCTGATCGGCGGCGCCCTGATCGTGGCGCTCGAAGCCGTGCTGAACGTCGCGCTCGTGAACGCGGGCCTCGGCATCCGCGGCGTCGCCCTCGGGGCCGCGATCTGCCAGTTTCTCTATGGCACGATTCTGCTGGCGTACACGTTCCGGCTGATCCCCGACGAAGGGGAGTCGACGCTGCGGTCCGTCATACGGACGTACGCCCCCTCCCTCTACGTGGCCGCCGTCGTCGCGGCGCTCTTCCACTTCATCCCCGTAACGCCAGGCTCGTTGCGCGAGGATATCGTACGTGGCATCATTCACGGTCTCCTGTTCGTGATCGCCACGGCGCCGCTCTGGATCCATCTGCAGCGGAAGACGGGCGTTCTCTCACTGGCCTGGAATATCGTAACCGGCAGGAGGAAGCAGTAAACGTGAAACGATGGACCGCGCTCGCGCTGCTTTTCGTCGGCCTCGTGAGCGTCGATCAATGGACGAAGCAGATCGCGGTGGCCGAGCTCATGGCGCGCCCGGCGATCCGAATGCTCGGCGACATGTTCCGGCTGCAGTACGCGGAGAACCGCGGCGGTTTTCTCTCGTTCGGCGCCGACTTCTCGCATCCCGCGCGCTTTCTGGTGTTCGTCGTGCTGAGCTCGATCGGTCTGGCGGTGCTCGCGTGGATCGGATTCCGCCAGCGCCCGGTTGACAGAAAGCAAGCTTACGGCTTCACGATGATCCTCGCGGGCGGCGCGAGCAATCTGTTCGACCGGATCGCGAACGGCGGGTACGTAATCGACTTCCTGAACGTCGGTGTCGGCCCTCTTCGAACCGGCGTCTTCAACATCGCGGACATGGCGATCCTGTTCGGTACGGGATTGCTGCTGTGGGATCACTTCTTCAGAAAACGACCCGAAAGCGCGCCGGAGGAAACGACCGATGCTGGAACGACCGAAACCGAATGAGTTCGCGCCCTTCTATCAGACTTACATCGACACGATTGCCGGCGAGAGCGCGCCCGTACTCGATGTGCTCGAGTCGCTCCGCACGAGTACGGCCTCGCTCTTCGAGGGCGTGACCGGATCGGAAGCCGACCACCGTTACGAGCCGGGCAAATGGACCGTGCGCGAAGTGCTCGGACACATGATCGACGTCGAGCGCGTGTTCGGGATGCGCTGCCTGACTTTCGCCCGCGGCGATCGAACCCCTCTCCCCGGCTTCGAACAGGACGACTACGTCGCGAACGGCGCGTTCGGAACACGCTCGATCGGAAGCCTGCTCGAAGAGCGGGACGGGCTCAGGCGCTCTCACCTCGCGCTCTTCCGCAGCTTCAGTGACGAAGCGTGGCTGCGGACGGGTACCGCGAACGAGGCCCCGTTTACCGCGCGCGCGATTCCTTACATTCTCGCCGGCCACGAGATCCATCACGTACAGGTGCTTCGCGACAGGTACGGCCTCGGACAGGGTTCCTGAGATGGCGCGGGAGAGGGTGCGCTGCGAATGGTGCCTCGGGAGCGCGATCGAGCGCGAGTACCACGACCGCGAATGGGGCGTGCCGCTCCACGACGACCGCACGCACTTCGAGTACATCATTCTCGACGGAGCGCAGGCCGGACTCAGCTGGGTCACGATCCTGAAGAAGCGGGAAGGGTATCGCAAGGCGTTCGCGGACTTCGACCCGGTGAAGGTGGCCCGCTTCACGCCGGCGCGCCTCGAGAAACTGCTGCTCGATCCTGCGATCGTGCGCAACCGGCTCAAGGTGGAATCGACCGTCAAGAACGCGCGGGCGTTTCTCGCCGTTCAGAAGGAGTTCGGCTCGTTCGACGAGTACATCTGGCGGTTCGTCGGAGGAAAACCCGTCGTGAACCGCCCGGAGACGATGGCGCACGTTCCCGCGAAGACGCCGGAGTCGGACGCGATGAGCCGGGACCTCAAAAAGCGGGGGTTCTCGTTCGTGGGCAGCACGATCTGCTACGCGTACATGCAGGCGGCCGGGATGGTCAACGACCACACGGTATCGTGCTTCCGGCACGCCCGGGTCGCGAGAGCGAGAAGGGCGAAACGGGGCTAGCCCGCGGCCGGACTCTCCTCGCGGCTCTCCCGATACTCGCGCGGAAGCGGGCGCCTGACGCGGCCGCCGTCTTCATAGAAGCGGAACCAGCGAACCATGTCGTCGGCCGGCTCCCAGCAGAGGAGGATCCGGTTTCCGTCCATTACGGCCGGAAATTCGACCCACCCCTTCTCGAAACTCCAATCGCCGTATTCACAACCGATTAGGTCGAGTTCTTCCATCAAAACATTAAGTGTTCTTTTCGACTCGAAAAGCGCGGGATAGTCGTCCTCCTCGAGGACCTTTCCGAATCGATCCGCATAGATACGGCCCGTTTCGAGAATATCCGCAACGATTCGTTCGACGAGGGGGAGCGTCTGATTGGCATCGAATGGCGTGAACTGGATCGGCATGGGGACCCCTCCTTTTGAGAGAGTATAAGGAGAATGACCTTGACTGACCACCGCTCTTCTCGTCATTCTGAATATTCGAAGGCTGTGCGAGGACGACGAGGGATCTACCTCCGGAGGTGAAAGTAATGAATTACGTGAAGTTGGCGCTGATCGGGGTCCTGATTATCGGAGCATTCGGCTGCTCCAATAACAAGGAACTGATCGCGCATCAGCAGATGGAGATCACGGCGCTGCAGACGCAGCTCAGCGATCTCGAGGGCAAACTGGAGCAGGAACGCGTCCGCGCCGAGCGGCTCAACAACCAGCTCGAAACGGCCCTGGCCGATTATGCGGGCAAAGAGCAGGTTCTGCTCGACAGGATCGCCGAGAAATCGATCGTGACGGTATCGGACGCCGCCCTCTTCCGCTCCGGGAGCACGAATCTCACGGATGCGGGGCGCGACATCCTGACCCGGATCGGCGAAGTCATCGATCTCTATCCCGACCGGGAAGTGCTGGTCGAAGGCCACACCGACGACGTCAAGATCGCGCCGCGGTTCCGCACGAAATACAGCTCCAACTGGGAGCTCAGCAGTGCGCGGGCTCATTCGGCGCTGCACTATCTGAAGGACAAGATGGCAGTGCCGCCGAGCCGCATGGCCGCCGTGGGCTACGGAGAGCATCGTCCGGTGGCCGCGAACGAAACGAACGAAGGGCGCGCCGCGAACCGCCGCGTGGTCATCGTCATCGGCCCGAGCATGAACAGCACGCCGGCACCGGATCAGGCGCCGCAGTCGGACATGCAGAAGCCGCTTTCGTGAGTCGGAACATCGAGCTCAAAGCCCGCGTCGAGAATCTCGACGCCGCGCGCGAAATCGCGCACAGGCTGGGGGCCGAACGCATCTCCCGCTTCGACCAGTGGGACACGTTCTTTCCGACGCCCGAAGGGCGCCTCAAACTGCGCAAGCTTCCCGACGCCTGGGAACTCATCGCGTACCATCGATCGAACGAAGCTTCGGCCCGGCCGAGCGACTACGAGATTCTGCGGCTGGAGGAAGGGGAGATCCTGCGATCTCTCCTCTCCTCCACGCTCGGGATCGAAGGTGAAGTGCGCAAGACACGCGAGCTGTTCCTCTGGCGGGACGTCCGCATTCACATGGACGAAGTCGACGGGATCGGCACGTTTCTCGAATTCGAAGCGCTGGTGAACGAAAACAACGCTGAAGAAGACGCGACAGGCAAGATTCACTGGCTGACCGACCTCTTCCAGATCGAACCGGGCTCGATCGAAAGCGCGTCGTATCTCGAACTGCTGGCGGCCCGGGTCGGCTGACCGCGAGCCGCGCTCTACGAACTTCGCGGAACAGCGAGAGCGACTACGGGCCCCGCCTGATTTCGCATCATGCCCCATCGCAGACACGCTCGCTCACACCGAACCGAAACTTCCGCGTTCTTTAATATGCGATGCAGCACCATCGGAAGCGCGAACTGCCCCTCGCGGCTCTGCACGACATACTCCGAAAGCGCGAGCGCTTCCTCGATCTCCACGTGCGTGAATTGAATCCAGGGGTGCGTGGTCTTTTCGATGCGCCGTTTCCATGAAAAGAGAAGAGGCCCCGCCCGCTGCCATCCGTCCCGAACGGGGTAGTCGACGACGAGCCCCCGCCGCGCGATCCGCGCCAGCTCCGCGAGAAGACCACGCCACCCTTCCGTGTGACAGAGCAGCCGCACGCAGATGACGGCATCGAACGCCGCACTCTCGAACGGGAGATCGTCGAGCGGCGCGACGACGGTCTCGACCGGGGCGCCCCGGAGGCGCGAGAGAGCCTCTTCCGCGCTCACGGCGACCGTGACACGGAATCCTTCGGCCGCAAGCCGAGGGGCGAGCTGGGCGTGGCCGCCGCCGACATCCAGCACGGTCGAAGCGCCGGTCTCGCGCAGCGCGGCGTGCACCAGCTCGAACTGGCGGTCCAGCATCCACGCGCCCGTATCGCCGGCGAAGCGTCCGGCGTAGGCATCCGAGGCCGTATGCACGTCATACCACGAGATCGACGAACCCTCCTTCGCGACGTATCATCCTACATCGCCCGCGCACGGCGTGCTACATTGCCGCCATGGGACTCCTGATCGACACGCACTATCATTTGTATCCCTCTCATCGTGCGGGCGTGGCGGTGAGAAGTCTGCTCGCGAATCTCGACACGATTCGCCGAACGGGTCCGGGAACCGAAAACGATACCGAAGACGATCTCGCCGCCATTCTCCTCGCGATCGATGCGACCGACCCGCTCGCGGCGCTCCTGAAGAATCGCGATTCCCTGCACCGGGAAGGCATCACCCTCGAAAGCGACAGCGCGCGCGGCATGCTCACTTGCGCTCGCGACGGGATTACGGCGACGCTCTTCCCGGGGCGGCAGTTTCTGAGCACGGAACGGATTGAAGTCATCGCCCTCGGCGAGATGCCGGCGCCGGCGGCCGCCGCCCCCCTCTCGCACATCCTCGCGTCGATCGAGGACGCGGGATGCGTCGCCGTCGTTCCGTGGTCGCCCGGACGATGGACCGGGAAGCGGGGACGCATCGTGAACGACGCTCTCGCGAAACGGGAACGGGGCGGAGTCCTGCTCGGCGAGATCGCGCTCAGGCCGGCCTTCGCCCCCGCAACACGCGTGCATCGCGGCGCCGGCAAACGCGGCGCACCGTTTCTCTACGGCACCGATCCGCTCCCGGCCCGGGGTGACGAGCGCATGGGAGGCCGCTTCGCCACGCGCTTTCCCGAGCTCGATGTCGCTTCCTGCACTCCCTCGGCCGTACGCGAAGAAGCCGCCCGGGGGCGCGCCTTTGCGGCCGGTTCCCGGAACGGCTTTTTCGAAGGCGCCTGGCGTTATGCCCGCCACTTCGCGGGGCGGGCGTTCGGCGCCTAGCGTCCGATCGTCGCGAGGAACTCCGAACCGCGCAGCGACGGCACGGTCGACAGTGTCGACATCAGCGGCTTCGCGGTGTTCTTGAACCGCATCAGATCGAAGTCGTCGTTCAGGAGAGTGTGCTTCGGGCGTCTGTTGTCATAGAAATAGTTTCCACCTAAATCGAAATCGTTCGGAATCGATTCGACCGCAATCGGCATCTGATAACAGTAGGAATCCGAGGCGTCGTAATCAGGATTCTGCCCCGTTTTCACGACGAGATTGCCGCGGCAGCTTCCGGCGCGCACACCGGCCTGCATCTCGGCAGCCGTGAGCGTGATCCCGCAGGCGCCCGTGTTGTAGACGACGTTGTCGCGGATGTCCACTACCGGGTTCCCCTTCCCCCCATCCCAGTAGGCGATCCCCCAGGTCAGCATGTCTTCGACCACGTTCTCGCGAACGGATGCCTGAGCATCGACGAAGACGCCGATCCCCTTCCAGTAGCGCGTGACGCGATTCCGGACGATCGTGGCCTCGGCGTCCCACGTGACGCCGATTCCGACGCCGCGTCCCCCTCCGGCCTGGCGTCCGCGGGCCATGTCGACGCCGTCGATCACGTTCCCTTCGATCTCGGCCCGCGCGCCTCGATAGAGCGCGATGCCGTCCCACGAATTGCGCACGATCTGATTCCCGCGGATTACGAGGTCGGACCCTTCGCGCCCGACGATGCCGCAGATCCCCACCATCGTCGCCGAGACCGCGCCCGGGTCGCCGATGTTGTCCGTCAGCGAGCAGTTCTCGATCGTGACCTTGCCGCCACGCGCCACTACCGCGCCGTTGGTCGCGTTTTCGTCGCGGTCACGCGCCCCTCCCGTTACGGTTACATTTTCGAGAGTGCAATCCGTGCAATCCTCGAAGAGGATGCCGTATCCGGACCGCGTCTGAAACACGACGTCGCCCGGCTGCGCGCCCGTGCCGGCGATCGTGACGTTGCGTCCCTTGACGCGCAGCCCGGCCGTTCCCTTCACGGGCGTGTTCGGGTTGTCGCAGTTG
>JABDJQ010000070.1 GCA_013002425.1 Gemmatimonadota bacterium | reverse complement strand
GCCGAAAAGCACGACGCCCGCGAGTATGGACGGGAATCGGGTGTCGCCGGCGCCCTGCAGTACGCCGATCCCGATCATGCGAAGACCGTCGAACACCTGAAATACCGCGGCGAGAAGGCCCAGCACGGCGGCATAGGCGAGCACCGACGCGTCCCTCGTGAAGATCGAGAAGAGAGGCTCCCGGGCGGCGACGAGCACGCCCCCGATCGCGATCGAGTACAGAAACGCGATCCGGTACGTTTCGATCGCGAGGCGCTCGGCCCGATCGTGATCGCGCTTTCCGATCTCGTTTCCGACAAGCACCGTCGCCGCAGTCGTGATTCCCCAGATCGGCATGAAGCTGAACGATATGAGCTGTACGGTGACCTGGCTCGCGGCAAGCGCGGCTTCTCCTCGCTGACCGATGATCGCCGTGAAGGTCGAGAAGCTGATCATGTCGATCAGTTCCCCAAACGAAAGCGGAGCGCCCACGCGAATCAGGCGGCCCATGCGCGCGCGATCGAACCCGCGCGGAACATGAATCCGGTATCGCGAGCGAAGCGCCGCCGGCACGAACGCGAACCAGACGAGAATCACGGCGTTTACGCTGTTCGCAATCGTCGTCGCGAGCGCGGCCCCTTCGATCCCCATCGCCGGAAATCCCGCCACGCCGAAAATCATGACATAGTCGAGAACGACGTTCAGAACGTTGGCCGCGATCCCGGCGTACATGGGCGTCTTCACGTCCTTGCGACCCTGAAAGAAACCCGAGAGCGTCATCGTGAGCTGTGTGGCGATGGCGCTGTACATGCGGATCTGCATGTAGCTCGCGGCCGCGCCCTGTACTTCCGCCGAATTCCCCGTGAGCGAGAGGATCCAGTCGCTTCGAAATCCGACGAGCGTCAGAATCGCGCCGGCCGCGACCGCGATGTAGACGCCCTGCCAGGTGTATACGGCGACCGCTTCGTCGTCGCCCCGGCCGTTGGCCTGCGAGACGAATGTCGAAGCGACCCGCGTGACTCCGTTGAAAAAGCAGTACACGGTCCAGGTGATCATGCCGCCGAGCCCGGCCGCGCCGAGGGCGAGCGCGGACACGTGCCCCAGAAACGCGCTGTCTACGGCCCACATGAGCGTGTGGGAGAGCATTGCGAGAATCGTGGGGACAGCAAGGGTGAGGATCTCACGCCCGTGGCGGATCCCCAGTGCTCTGGCGGCAGTCCGAAACATGACGGTGAGCATAGCCGGACAGCGAAGCGGCGGCAATCAACCGTTTCCCGGCACGGGGGCGTCTGGACCTCTCCGCGCGCCCGTTGCTATACTCCAGCGCGAAAGGGGACAAGTACCATGACTTATAAGGAAACCTGGGATCTCGACGCCATCTTCGCGGGAGGCAGCTCCTCGCAGGAACTGGCGGCATTCACGAAAAAAATGAACGACGACCTCGACCGACTGAGGAAGCGGATCGATTCGCTCTCTCCGAAACCGGGCGACGACTGGAAATCGTTCATCCTCGACGTGCAGGACCTGAACGCCCGCTTCTTCCAGGCGTCCAGCTTCACGGAATGCCTCGAAGCGCAGAATACGTCCGACAAGGAAGCCTCGCAGCTGACAGGCCGGCTCGACGCCTTTCGCGCCACGCTCAAGACGATCGATGTGCGGCTCGAGGATCTCTTTCTTCGCGCGGACGACGCCGGCTGGAACCAGCTGCTGCAGTCGAAGGAACTCGCGCCGATCGCGTTCGCGCTGAACGAACAGCGCGCGCTCGCAAAGAAGAAAATGGATCGCGAGAAGGAGATCCTGACGACCGAACTCGCGAAAGACGGTTATCACGCGTGGGGACGGCTCTACGACAAGATCGCGGGATCGCTCCGGGCCGACTGGAAAACGGACGGAAAAACCGAGAAGATCTCGATGGGACAACTTCATAACAAGATGGAGTCGCCCGAGGCAGGTGTTCGGAAAGAGGCGTTCGAGAAACTCGAAGGCGCCTGGACATCCGTTGCGGACTACACGGCCGCGGCGCTGAACGCTCAGGCAGGATTCCGGCTCACGATGTACGACAAGCGCAAGTGGGACTCGGTGCTCTTCGAACCGCTGCAGATGAATCGACTGAGCCGCAAAGCGCTCGACACCATGTGGGGCGTCGTCGCCGACGGGAGCGAGAAGCTTCTCCCCTATCTCGACGAGAAGGCGCGCCTGCTCGGCAGGAAGAAGCTCACCTGGTACGACAAGTCGGCGCCCGTCGCGTCGAAGGAGCGCGCGCTCGACTACAACGAAGCCGCTCCCTATATCGTCGATCAGTTCGCGCGTTTCAGCGGCGACATGGCCGACTTCGCGAAGATGGCGTTCGAGAAGCGCTGGATCGAAGTCGAAGATCGCGCGGGGAAAGGCGCGGGCGGCTTCTGCACGGACTTCCCGGTCAGCGAAGAGACCCGCATCTTCATGACGTACGGCGGCACTTTCGGCGGCGTTTCGACGCTCGCGCACGAACTCGGGCATTCTTATCACACGTGGCTGCTTCGCAAGAAGCCGTACTACGCCACGATGTACCCGATGACGCTGGCCGAAACCGCGAGCACGTTCTGTGAAAGCCTCATTCTCGACGCCGCGCTCGACGCCGCGACAGACGAAGAGGAACGTCTGACGCTGCTCGACAAGAAGCTCGACGAGGCGGCGACCATGATGATGAACCTGCGCTCGCGCTTCGTGTTCGAAATGAACTTCTTCAAGGAGCGCGCGAACGGACCGCTCAGCGTGGACAAACTGAACACGCTCATGGTCGACGCGCAGAAGGAAGCGTACTGCAACGGCCTCGACGACGACGCGTATCATCCGTACTTCTGGGCGTCGAAGCTTCACTTCTATATCACGACGTACCCGTTCTACAACTTCCCGTACGTGTTCGGATATCTGTTCAGCATCGGTCTCTACGATCGCGCGCTGAACGAAGGCCCTTCCTTCGCAGCGAAATACGACGCGCTGCTCGAGGACACCGGAATCATGACGTGCGAGGATCTCGCGAAGAAGCATCTCGGAATCGATCTGACGAAGCCGGACTTCTGGGAGGCGTCGGTCGGCCGGGCGACCGGACACGTGGAAGACTTCGTGAAGCTGGCGCAGCAGAAGACGGGCGCCGCTCGATGACGATGCGCCTTTTCGCTGCGGCCTGCGCCGCCCTCACGCTGTGTGCGACGGAGTACTCGAACGCGGACATCGCGCCCGCGTTCGAGCCGTTCGCGGCGCGGCGGGCGGCGCTCCTGGACTCCCTCGGAAACGGGATCGCCGTACTCTACTCGAAAGCGGAAGAGGGCGAAACCGGATACCGGTCGGACACTGATTTCTACTATCTGACGGGGCTCGAGGAGAAGGGCGCGATCCTCGTGCTCGTGCCGGGCGGCGCCGAGGAGCAGATTCTGATGCTCGCTCCCCGCGACGCGGACGACGAAATCTGGCACGGCTACCGCGCGGACATCTCGGATTCGCTCACGGACGCGCTCGGCTTCGACAGGCTGCGCCGCACGACGTACCTGAACCGTTTCATGCAGCGAAGCATGAAGCGGAACGACACGCTTCACTTCCTCGGCCCGATCGTCGGACCGGACAGCGGCATGCCCGAAGAACTCGAACTCTATCGCAAGGTACAGGCGCGGGTTCCCGGCGCGAAGATCGTGAACTCCGCGAACTACATCGAGAACATGCGCATGATCAAGTCGAAGGAAGAAGTCGACCTCGTGCGCAAAGCGATCGAAGTGACGCATCAGGGGATCACGGAACTACTGGCGCGCGCGCGACCGGGCGTCACGGAATTCGACCTCGACGGCGTGCTCGAAGCGTCGTTCAAGCGCCAGGGTGCGCAGTTCAACGCGTTCGGGGCGATCATCGGGTCGGGCGTGCAATCGACCGTGCTGCACTACCGCGCGAAGAACAAGACGCTCGACGAAGGCGACATTCTGCTGCTCGACGTCGGCGCCGAATGGAAACACTACTGCGCGGACATCAGCCGCACGGTGCCGCTCGGCGACACGTTCACGCCCGAACAGGCGAAGATCTACGATATCGTGCTCGAAGCGCAGGACGCCGCAATCGCGGCCGTGAAGCCGGGAGCCACTATGGCCGAGGTGCACGAGGTCGCGCGCGACGTTCTTCGCAAGCACGGGCTCGTCGATCACTTCAAGCACGGGACTTCGCATCACCTGGGCCTGCTCGTGCACGACGTCGCGGACTACTCGGTGCCGCTCCGCCCCGGCATGATCATCACCGTGGAGCCGGGACTCTACCTGCGCGACGACGCGATCGGCGTTCGGATCGAGGACGACATCCTCGTAACGGAGAACGGCCGCGAGAATCTGTCCGCAAACATTCCGAGAACCCGGGCCGACGTGGAAGCGTGGTGCCGGGAAGCGCGCGCTTCGTCCGGCACGAAATGACGCCGTGACGGAGAGCCCCGTACTCGTCACCGGCGCGACCGGACAGCTCGGCACGCACTTCATATCTCATCTCAATGAATCGGGCATCGTTCCCCGCGCTCTCGTCCGGCAGCGGTATCCTGACGAGGCGTGGGGACCGTACCGCGTGCGCACGGTTACGGGCGACATCGCGCCGGCCGATGCCGGAGCGTCCGGGGAGGCGCACGAACGCGCTCTCGCCACGCTCGAGCGCCTCCTCGACGGCATCGACACCGTGTATCATCTCGCCGCGTACGTGCATGTGGGAACGCGCCACAGAAAGCAGCACGAGCGCGTGAACGTGCAGGGAACGAAGAACCTGTATCGAGCCGCCATGCGTGCGCAGGTGAGGCGCATCGTGCACGTGAGCTCCATCGTCACGATCGGAGCATCCGCAGACGGCGCCCCGCTCGACGAAACGTCAACTTACAATCTCGCTCCGTTCGAAAACCCGTACTTCGACACAAAGCGTGAGTCGGAGCAGTGGATCCTGGGCGCGGCGCGGACTTCGCCCGGCTCCGAAAGGGGCGCGGGGGCGCGTCCGGCGCCCGAGGTCGTTGTCGTCTGTCCCGCCATCAACTTCGGCGAGCGCAAGGCGATCCGCTCGCGCGCCGCGCAGATTCGGGGCGGAAACGAACCCTCCCTTCTTTCCGTGACGGAGCGCCCTTCCTGGATGCCGTGGATGCGCGCATTCCCGTTCCGCCTTCCCGTTCGTGTGAATCTGGCGGACGCCGGCGAAACCGCGCGCGGCATCCTGGCCGCCGGCGAACGCGGACGCCCGGGGGAGCGCTACATCCTGGGCGGCGCGAATCTCGACTATGGAGGAATCGTGTCCATCCTGCGCGAGTTCTTCCCCGTCGCGAGGCCTGTGATTCCGGTCCCCGCGTCGCTTCTGGCAATGAGCGGCGCGCTCAGTGAAGCGATGTACAAGCCGTTCGGAAAGCGCCCGAAATGGGACCGCAGGCGCGCCGCGCTCGCGCGCTTCGCCTGGCACTACGACGCCTCGAAAGCGGCGCGGGAGCTGGGGTGGGTTCACCGGCCGATCCGGGAGACGGTGGCGCACATCCTCGGTCCCTTGTGCTAGTTTTGACTGAACCGACGACGGGCGACGCGGGGTCCGATTCCCGGACACCGGCGACGTTCTCGAATTTGCAGGAGATCAGGAGTGCCATTGACCATGCCGACCATTCGCGCGGGACAGTACACGATCGCGTCCGTCGTCACCGGATGGGCGCGCCTCGACGGCGGGGCCATGTTCGGGGTCGTTCCGAAAGTGCTCTGGGCGAAGGGAGAAGATTGCGACGATTCGAATCGTATCCTTCTCGCGACACGTACGCTGATCGCGGCGGCCGACGACGGGAGCCGGGTCGTGCTCGTCGATACCGGCGTCGGGTCCAAGTGGCTCCCGGAAGACGCGGAGCGGTACGCCGTCGAACATCGGGAAGGGTCCATTCGAAAAGCGCTTCACGCGCTCGGCCGCAGCCAGGGAGACGTGACCGACGTAATCGCGACCCATCTCCACTTCGATCACGCGGGCGGCATGACCCGGTTCAGGGACGAAACGCGCGCGGATCTCGCTCTCGTGTTTCCCGGCGCCACGCACTGGGTGCACCGCCGTCACTGGGATCACGCGCTCTCGCCTACATTGCGCGACAGAGCTTCGTTCTTTCCGCACGACTTCAAGCTTCTCGAAGACTCGGGGCATCTGGAATTCGTCGAAGGCGACGATCCGGCCTGCCCGATTCCAGGTGTGGAATGGTCGCTCAGCCACGGTCACACGCCGTATCAGCTTCTCCCGCTTTTCGAAGACGAGGCGAGTCCGCTGTTCTTTACCGGGGACCTCGTGCCGACGGCCAGCCATCTTCCCCCCGCGTGGGTCATGGCGTACGATCTCTACCCGCTGAAGACGCTGAACGAGAGGCTTGCGCTCTACGAACGCGTGAGCGCCCGGAATCTGCGCATCGCGTTCCCGCACGACCGCAGAATGGGCGGAGCGCGGCTCTCGGTGGACGGAAATCGCGTGCGCGTCGAGGAACCGCTTCTCGTAAACGAACACTGAGCCCCCTCGCCCTCTCGGCACGCGCATTCCAGATGTGTTAAAATAGTGGAAGCGAGCCACGGCCCGCTCTCCCTCGACTCTCCCTTTCGAATCATTGGGATCGATCTCAAAACCGCGAGGATTTCATGCGACGACTCGTATTGCCGGTGATATTGACCGCCCTTACAATCACGATCTTCCTGCGGCCCGGCGGCCCGGAAGCACCCGGGACTTTCACGAAGGCCGACATCGACGCGCGCATCAAGGCCGAGAAGCAGGAGCGACGAGCCGAACTTCGCGACGGCGGGCTCCCGTTCGGGCCGGGCACGGCGCCGAGCGACTGGGCGTTCCGGCAGCGCGCGTACCCTTACGACAGAATCAATTACGACGACTACCTCGAGGGGCTCGTGCAGGCGCAGGCGCTCCGGGCCGAAGCGGCGCAGAGCAAGACCGCGGCGAGTCTCGTATGGCAGGAAGAAGGGCCGTCGAACATCGGGGGCCGCGTGGTGGATCTCGAAATGGACCCCGTCACGCAGAACCGGATTTATGCGGCCATGGCGAGCGGCGGAATTTTTCGAAGCGACGACAGCGGCGTCAACTGGACACCCATCTTCGACGACCAGCCCACGCTCACGATCGGCGACATCGCGATCGACCCGAACGACCCGAGTACGCTCTGGGCGGGGACGGGCGAAGCGAACGCGCACAGCTTCAGCTGGTTCGGCATGGGCGTGTTCAAGAGCACGAACGGCGGCGCGACGTGGGAACACAAAGGGCTCTCCGACACGCGTTACATCGGGCGCGTGGTCGTCGATCCGAACGACAGCGACAGGGTCTGGGTTGCGGCAACCGGCATACTATATGGAACGGGCACGAACCGGGGCGTCTATCGATCGACCGACGGCGGCGACAACTGGACGCAGACGCTCTTCGTGAACGACTCGACGGCGTGCATCGATATCGCAATCCATCCCACGAACGCCGATACGATCTTCGCGGCGATGTGGG
>JABDJQ010000031.1 GCA_013002425.1 Gemmatimonadota bacterium | reverse complement strand
GTGTGAATCTGCGCCGGGAGCGGCGCATCGCGCAGAAGCGTTTCCTGAAGCCGTCCGCGCGCATCGTAAATGCGGAGCGAGACCGGACCCGGTTCTGCAAGATCGAAAGTGAGCGTGGTAGCCGGGTTGAACGGATTCGGCGCGACGCGCAGGCCGCCTGCCGCTGCGGGAACCCCGATGTCGGACACGTCGGTGGGAACCGGGTACTGATTGATCCATAAATCATCCAGGAAGATGTGCGAGGTACCGGACTGGTTGTAGATGTCAGCCGCGAAGCTTCCTGCCGTATTCTGCAGCGCGGGCGAGGAATCGAAATCGTCGATCGTCCATGCCGCCGGTTCCGTGTCCGTCTCGGGCCACACCTTCGCCTGCAGTCGCGTGGTGCCCGCGTCGAACTGCGTCACGCGGAAGCGGAGCCGGTATCTGGTATCGTTCTGCAGGCCGCCCGCGATCGGATTGTAGCCGTTCGAAAACTGCGTCTCGACTCCGTTCAGCTCCCACCATAGACCCAGGTCTTCGGGCCACCCCCAGCCTCCCTTCAGGAACATGGCGTATCCCTGGCCGAACGGGATCGTGTCCTGAAGCGAGCCGCCGTTCTGTCTCACATAGAATCCGAAACCCTGCTGCGCGACGTTTTCGAACTCGACCGTAACTTCGACTTCCACGTCGGTTTCGGAAAAGCCGGGGAGAATCATACGCGCCACCTGCCCCGTGTTGCCGTTCATGCGGCCCCTGTTCGACTGCAGGTCGTGTACCGTTACGATCGAGGTGGCGGGATACCAGGGGGAGGGCCAGTCTGCGCCGTCGGGCCCGTCGAAGCTCTCCGCATACGGAAGCTGGGCGAAAGCCGGCTCCGTGTTCGTGACGAGCGCCGCGTCCGCGAGAAGCGCCGCGAGCACGATCATCGATGCCGAACGCCCGAAGCGGCGCCCGAGAGACGCGAAGTGCAAAAAGACGTGTGAGTTCATGTTCATCACTATAGACCAATCCACCTCGTTTTTGGGGGCACCTGTCCCCGGCCCCCTTTCCTGTCATGAAGACTGCAAGTGTCGTACCGCGATCCGAAGATCTTCCGGGAAGAGTGACGGGAGGATCGCGTCCGGGCACAAACAGACCTCGCAGACAGACTCCGCGAACGACCGAACGAAAGGACCGGATTCATGAATCGCGTTTTGATCCTGCTGCTTGCGTCCCTGACCGCAGTCGCCCTGCTCGCCACGAGTGCGGACGCCGACGTCGTCGAACCCGGAGTGCGCTACACGGGGGAAGAGGAGCTCGAATTCCCTTCGATCGGCGCCTCGTTCATGCTCCCGGCGGGGTGGATCGCGATGCTGCCGCAGGGAGCCGACCTCCTCGTCATGCAGAACGAAGCGACGGGCGCATACCTGTTCGCGACGGGAGACGAGATGACGCTCGCCGAAGCGCACGGCGTGATGGCGGCGCCGATCGACCTCGGTGACGGTGTTGTCCTGACGCCCCGGGGCCCGGTTTCGCGTGAGGGGAATCGACTGCAGAACGTGTATGCGGTCTCGGGCGGGGAAGGGCCGCTGTTCGGATTCGTAAGTACGATCATCGGCGACGCGGGAATCGGCGTTTCGTTTGTCGGAATCGCCCCGCAGAACGAGAAAGACGCGATCATGGAGACGGTCGGTCGGGTCGGGCTTTCGCTCTCGCTCGTGCGCCCCGTCGCTCCTGCCCCGGCCGCGCAGTCGTCCGACCACGCTTCCGGC
>JABDJQ010000821.1 GCA_013002425.1 Gemmatimonadota bacterium | reverse complement strand
AATCGAACGCCAGGGCGTCCGGATTGCCGTAAGGGTCGATCGATACGAAAAGCGCGAGCAGGCGGAGAAGAAGCGCCGCTGCCAGCGCGAGCTGCATGTGCCTCGAAAACGGAAGACGGGATGCGGTCATCGATGAATCTCCACGAGGGTCGATCGATCCGGCCGTTGATAGAAAGACAGGAACGGCGGGCGGCGAATTCCGAACAGTAGCACGAACGAAGCGCAGGCATCCAGCGGCGTCGCGATGGCGAAAATCGGCGATTCGAACCGGATCCCGCAAGGCACATGCGGTACAATTCCGGTGTCCCCCGGCACAGGATGACCGGGCCGCCATTTCGACGAACGGGAGGGGATCGCACGGCTCATGATCAGGAGAAACGTAATCGGAGGCGCCTTCGTAGGGGTCGTCGTAATGCTCGCTTTCTGGGGGCTCGAGTGGGGCCACTACGGCAACCGCCACTTTTCATGGGCGCTCGAACCCGGATTTCTGCGGATCCACCTGGGACTCACGGCCTACGGAATGCTGCTGTATACGATCGCCGGGGTCGTTCTCGGCGCGGCCGCCGGTCTCGTCCTTCACGCGCTTCTGCCTTTCCTTCCTTTTCTGCGCGGCCGCGTGGCGAGCTTCCTTCTGCCAGCGGCGTTTCTCGCGCCGGTCTGTTTTCACCTCCTTCGATTCATCAACAAGAAGTATCTGCCCAAGCTGTTATCACTCACTTCGATCGCGGGGAACGCCGCATTCGGGATCGGCTCGCTCGCACTGTTCCTCTTTCTCTCTTTCACGCTCGACAGCTGGCGGCGCGGCGACTCGCGCCTTGCGGCGCGTATGGCGGGCGGCGTGCTCGGCCTTGCCGCTACGCTCTCGATCGTGGCCGTCGTTTTCTGGCAGGCCACGAAGCCCGCGTTCGGCGACGCGTGGGAGGGCAACGGGAATCCGCCGAACGTCGTTCTCTTTCTGATCGAGACGACACGCGCCGACCATCTTTCGTGCTACGGGTACGAGCGCGAAACGAGCCCGCGCATCGATGAAATCGCCGCGGAGGGCGTACTCTTCGAGACGTTTTACGTAGCCGCGCCGTTCTCCGGACCTTCGAAAGCAACGCTGCACACGGGTCTGTGGCCTCACAACAACGGCGTCCGCGGCATGCCGCAACGCATTCTGCCGGAAGCGAAAACGATGGCTGAATTCTTCCGCTCGCAAGGATACGAAACGGCGGGATACGCGTCCGGTTTCTTCATGGGCCCGGAGTACAATTATCACAAGGGATGTCGCACATACGAGGCGCTCGGAAGACCGTACGATTCGTTCCGATTCGCGACGGCGCTCCGCGGCCTCGAACTGCGCCTTCACAAACTGACGCCGTGGTATCTGCCCGAGCAGGAACGCTACGAACTCGTGAACGCGACTCACGGCGTGCCGCGCGCGCTCGACTGGATCGACGCCACAGGCGGGGCGCCGTTCTTCTGTCTGTTCGAACTCAACGAACCACACACGATCTACGAGCCGATTCCGCCGTTCGAAACGATGTTTGCTCCGAAGAAGACGGACTACACGCTGATGGAGGATTCACGCAGGAACCTCGCGCCGCGCTACGAGGTCGTGTACAACTACCCCGAGACGGGTTACACCGAAGAAGATCTGGAATACAGCATCGCGCTTTACGACGGGGAGATCGCGTGGATCGACGACGCGATCGGACGCTTCTGCGACGCGCTGGAAGAGCGCGGCATCCTCGACAATACGATCATCGTCGTTACGTCGGATCACGGCGAGAACTTCGGCGAGCACGGTACCTGGTTCGAACACACGCAGCTTTACGAGCAGTCCCTCAGAGTCCCGATGGTCATTCGGTACCCCGCGAAACTGCCCGCGGGGAAGAGGGTGGAGTCGCCGGTTCAGGCGGTCGATGTTTTCCCGACACTCGTCGAACTCGCGGGATACGAGTACGACGGCCCCCTCGACGGCGTCAGCCTCGTACGAAAAGTCGAGAACGACATTCCCGACTATCCCGTATTCGCGGAAGACAACATTCTGCGCGACCCCGCACTGCTCGATTACGAGAACTATCGCGTCTACCTGCCGGGTGTGGCAGGCAAGTGGCGCATGGTGCGCGACGGGGACTACAAGCTGATTTACATTCCGAATCCGGCGGGCGACGAGTACGAACTCTTCAACGTGGCGCAGGATCCGATGGAGACGACGAATCTGGTTCGCGAGGAGCCGGAAGTGTTCGCGCGCCTCAAGGAGACGCTGCACGCCTGGATCGCGACCGACGAGCGGGGCGACCAGGATGTCGATGCGGGGATGATCGAGGGGATGAGGGACCAGCTGCGGGCTCTGGGTTACCTGCAGTAGCGCCTACGGTTCGATGCGGCAGCGGATGCTGGCAGCGCGTTCCGGCCCGATCGAGACGGTCGTGATCGGCACGCCGACGGCCGTGGCCAGCCTCTGCAGATACTCGCGCATCCCCTTCGGCAGATCTTCGATCTTTTTGAACGGCCCCTCTTTCGGCTCCCAGCCCGGCCACTCTTCGTATACGGGTTCCACGTTCTGCAGCGAGTCGGGTGAGTGGGGAGGGAATGTGTCCTCTTCGCCGTTCACCCGATACGCGACCGCAACCGGGATCCCGGGCCGCCCCGACAGCACGTCGAGTTTCGTCACGGCCAGTTCGCTGACACCGCTCCACAGACAGCTCGCCCGCAGAAGAGGAATGTCGAGCCAGCCGCAGCGGCGAGGCCGCCCCGTCGTCGTCCCGAACTCCTTGCCGCTGGCGCGAAGCCACTCGCCCGCCTCCTCGAGTTCCTCCGTAGGAAACGGCCCGTTCCCGACACGCGTCGTATACGCCTTCACGACGCCGACCACCCGGTTGATCCGGCTCGGTCCGAGCCCGACGCCCGTGCACGCCGATCCCGCGATCGTGCTGGACGACGTGACGAAAGGATACGTTCCTGCGTAAACGTCGAGGTGCGTGCCCTGGGCGCCTTCGAGAAGCACGTGTTCGCCATCGCGGAGAGCCGCATCGAGTTCACGCGAAACATCGCAGAGCAGCGGGCTCAGAAATTCGGCCCATCGCTGCCAGTCCTTCGGCGTCACGTACCATTCCATCGCGCGGTCCCCGCCGGTTCCCTGCGTGATGCGTCGGATTCCGGCGTCCTGCGCCTGCTTGAGGCGCTCTTCGCCGTTCGGGTCGAGGAGCGCGGCCATCAGAAGGCTGCGTCGTCCCACGCGATCTTCGTATGCGGGCCCGATCCCGCGGCCGGTCGTCCCGATCGCGGCGTCCGGCCTGCGCGACTCCTCCATGCCGTCGCGCGCGACGTGGTGGGGGAGAACGAGCGAGGCGCGCGTGCTGATCTTGAGCCGTGAACGAATCGAGATGCCGCGGCTCTCGAGCGCCATCACTTCTTTCATGAGCTGCTCCGGATCGATCACCATGCCCCAGGCGAGACCGCACGTGACGTTCTGCCGCACGGCGCCCGAAGGGAGGAGGTGCAGAGAGAACGACTCGTCGGCACGCTTCACGGTATGGCCCGCGTTCGCGCCTCCCTGATAGCGCACGGTCCATGTCGCTTCGCGTGCGAGAAGATCGATGATCTTTCCCTTGCCCTCGTCACCCCACTGCGTTCCTACGATGATGGTTGCCGGCATGTCACTTCCATTCCGCTTCCGCGGCCTTCACAGCCGCCCCGTCCGCATCGCTCCAGCCCCTCTTCGAGAGGACGGTTTCGAGGGCGCGGAGGACGTCTGCGATGTCCGCGGTTTCGTAAAATCCAAGGTGGCCGATCCGGAAGATCTTGTCCTTCAGGTGCGACTGGCCGCCGGCGAGCCGGAAACCGTGCGCGTCGAGCAGATCCGCCCGGATCGCGTCGCCCCCGATTTCCGGGGGCGCGACGACCGCCGTCACGCCGTTCGCGGGCGCCTCGCTGAACAGCGAAAGTCCGAGCGCCCGCACTCCCGCGCGCGCCCCGCGTCCGAGAGCGTCGTGGCGCTTCCAGATCGCTTCGATCCCCTCGCCGCGCATCCGCGCCAGAGACTGGCGAAGCCCCAGAAAAAGGGGGACGGCCGGTGTAAAAGGAGTCAGGTACTTCGAGAGGGACTCCCTCGCTTTTGTAAGGGAGAAATAATACTTTGGCAAGGTCGAAGTCGCGGTCCGCTCCCAGGCCCTCTCGGAGAGCCAGGCGAAGCCGAGGCCGGGCGGACACATGAATGCCTTCTGACTCCCCGCGACGACGGCATCGAGGCCCCAGTCGTCCGGCAGGAGCTCGTGCACGCCCAGCGCCGTAACGGAGTCGACGATCAGAAGCGTGCCGCTCCCCTCGAACCGGCTCGCGATCGCCTCGACGTCCTTGAGAGTACCCGTCGAAGTTTCGCTCTGCGTCAGAAAGAGCGCGGCGAACGGGCCGTTCTCTTTCGCGAACGAGAGCAGTTCGTCGGGGTCGGGGGAGGTGCCCCACTTCACGGCGTACTCCGTCACGTCGAGCCCGTAGGCGCGTGAAAGATCGCGCCACCGTTCCCCGAACTTCCCGCCGACGACCGCGAGCACTTTCTCGCCAGGCGAAAAGAGCCCCGCAACCACCGCTTCCATGGCTCCGCTGCCCGACGACGTGAACGCGACCGGTTCGGTCTTCGTGCGAAACGCGTAGGCGAGCCCCTCGGAGATCTCCTGCATGACATCGCGGAATTCGTCCGTGCGATGGTGCATCGTCTCCGTCGAGAGCGCCGCGAGAACGTCGGACGGGACTTCCGTGGGCCCCGGAGTAAACAGCTTCTTCATCGTGTCCTCTTCTGCTCTTCGATCCACACGCTGACGCGGTCCCGGCCGTCCCCCGTATTCGCGGAGAACCCGACCAGACCTTCGGGCGTGAGGTTGAATTCCTTTCGAATGACGGCCAGCGAGCGGGCGGCCTTCGAGCGTGACAGTTTGTCCATCTTCGTCGCCACGACGAGATACGGCAGCTTCCGGGTGACGAGCCAGTTGTGCATAACGCGATCGAGGTCGGTCGGATCGCGTCGAATGTCCAGAATCAGAATGCCGCCGACCAGACTCTCGCGCGTCTCGAGATAGCTCTCGATCAGCTTGCGCCACGCCTGACGCACGCGCTCGGGGACCTTCGCGTAACCG
>JABDJQ010000803.1 GCA_013002425.1 Gemmatimonadota bacterium | reverse complement strand
CGCGTAAACCGGGCGCGCATTCTGCTCGGCGTTCTGATTCTGCTCGCGCTGTTCGCGCGCGGCAACTACCTGGGCGAGCTCAAGAGCAATCCCTTCTACGGCTACCCGATCATCGACGCCGCGGAGTACCTCGGCTGGGGGACGGCGATCGCAAACGGCGACTTCCCGTGGTCGCGCGTTCATATCCACGGCCCGCTTTATCCGCACCTGCTGGCTGTCATTTTCAACCTCGGCGGATCGCCGGACTGGATTTATCCGCTGCAGTTCGCGCTCGGGGTCCTGCTGATCCTGCTGCTCTTCTACCTGGGCAAGCGAAGCGAAGGGCGCGTTCCCGGAATTCTCGCGGCGGGGATGCTCGTTTTCTACGCGCGCGAACTCTTCTTCGAGGGTCTCGTTTTCGCGACGACCCTCGCCACTTTTCTGACGCTCGTCTTCATACTGCTCGGGGTCGTGTTCTCGGCCGCCGGAGAACGGCGTCCGCGCGTCTGGGCGCTTGCGGGAATCGCACTCGGCCTCTCCGCGATCACGCGTCCGACGATTCTGATCGCGGCGCCGTTCGTGTTCGCGTTCTTTCTCTGGCGCTTCGACCGGAAACGCGCGCTCGCGATCGCGGCCTGGTTCGCGCTCGGGGCGGCGCTCGTGATCGGGCCCGTCACGCTTCGCAACATCGCGATCGGCGACCCCGTGCTCGTCCAGGGGAACGGCGGGATGAACTTCTATCTCGGCAATCGCGCGGGAGCGGACGGACTGGCCTCGGTGCGCCCTGGCGTGCAGTGGAACGACCTCGAGCGCATCGGAAACGAAGCGGGCATGATACGCGCGGCCGATCGCGATCGTTTCTACTACGCGCGCGCCTGGAGCGAGATCGCGGCGCATCCTGGCGAAGCGATCGCGCGCGCGCTGAAGCGGGTGCTCTATTTCTGGAGCGGCGCCGAAGTCGATACGAGCCAGAGCTTCCCGTTCTTCCGGAACAACAGCGAAACGCTGCGCTGGCTCTTCCTTCCCGTCGGCTGGATCACGGCGGTCGGCCTGATCGGCTGGCTGCGCTACGGCTTCGGCCGCAATCGCCCGCTCACGTTTGCGGGCGTCGTGCTGCTCGCGTACACGTTCTCGGCGCTGCTCTTTCCGTTCGCGTCGCGTTATCGCATGCCGATGGTGCCGATCATGGCGCTCTTCGCCGCCTCGGAGCTCTACGGCATCGCGAAACGGTGGCGGAAGCCGGAGGGCTTCCGGCGCATGGCAGTGGCGGCCGTCGCGCTCGTCCTGCTGAACCTCCCCGTGACGGCGCCGCAGCGCGATCTCGTGCGTGTCGAACTTCATTTAGGGAAGAAATACTACGACGCGAAGCGATTCGCCTCATCGGACCTGTACTATGCCGAGGCCCTGAAGAAGTACGGCGAGGATCCGGATCTGCTGAACAACATCGGCCTTCTGCAGGAGGCGATGGGGAAGACGGACGAGGCGGAGCAATGGTACAGGCGCGCGGCGGCCGCGGGCCCGACGCACGCGAAGGCGTTCGCGAATCTCGCCGGCATGCACATGCGGCGCGGCGACATCGAAGGCACGCTGCGCGAACTCGAAC
>JABDJQ010000799.1 GCA_013002425.1 Gemmatimonadota bacterium | reverse complement strand
AGCGTAAACGGCGCGGAGATCTCGATTCCGTCCCGCCTCTCTTCGCCCGTGAGCATCGTGTCGGCTTCCAGAGGAACCGCGTCCAGCGTCGCCTTCGTCGCGTATACCTGCGCCGTGACTTCGCGCGGGCCTTCGATCCGAAGCCGGCCGATCCGTTTCTTCTCCTCGCCCGTGTGGGAGAACCCGTTCTCGCCGCGGAGCGAGTCGTCGAAAACGTACTGCTCGTCCCCGTAGTCCCAGTAGCCGAGTTCGTAGCGAAACGCGCCGCGCGCGCCGCCGAGGCGAACGTCGACTTCACGCCCCCGATAGTTCTCCGTGTTCACCGGTACGAAGCTGCTGTTCTGACGAAACTGGAAATGCGCGCGGACGTATGTCGATCTCCCGACGTCGCGGGAGAAACGCGCCAGGTATCGCTGATAACCGCTCGCGCCCTGATCGACCCAGACGAGGCTGCGCGGTATCCCCCCGGGCCACGGCTCCGCAGAGAGGAGAAGCGCGCCGTCGGAGAAGGCGCGGGCGTCCTGCGTTTCGATTCCCGGCCCCGCTACGGCAAGTCTCGCGACAGCCGCAAACGGGAGCGCGTTCCCGTTCGTGAGTCCGTTTCCGGCTCCGGGAACGGGAATCCCCTCGTAGAGAACAAGGGGCGCGCCGAGACCGTCCACGCGATAGGTCTCATAGAAGCCGAGCGGGCCGAATCGATCGACGCGCCCTCCGGGGAGAGCCGCGAGAGCGTCGGACCAGGTGAGAATCGAATACCGCTTGAACGCCTCCTCGAGCAGGAAGGCGCGCGCCTCGGCGGGCGCATAAGGCGCGGGCGAGGCGGAAACGGTCTGATCCGCGCGTGCGGTCGAGTCCGTCAGGATGCTCGTGTTCGTGGAATCGCCATGCGCGTTCTGGAACGAAAAGAGAGTGAGAAGAAGAGCGAGAACCGGAAGCGGGAAAGCCGCCGCATCACCGCGGCGCGTCTGCGAGTGCGTAATAGCGCTCTTCCGTAAGGCCGAAGCGTCCGAATACCGTGCGATTCCCGTCGAAGCCGTGATAATCGGAGCCTCCCGTCGGGACGAGTCCGAGATCGTCCGCCGCGGCGCTGAGTTTCTGGACCACACCGTATGCGTGGTGCGGGTGCCACACTTCGACACCTTGCAGACCCCACGCACTCAGGATCTCGAGGTCGGAGAGAATCCGGGTCGCTCCCGGATGGGCGACAGAAACGAACCCCCCTGCTTCGCGAAGCAGCGCGATCCCCTCCTGCGGCGTCAGAAAATTCTTCGGAGAGACCGCGGGCAAGCCGTCGGCAAGATACCCGTCGAAGGCCGCGTTCCGATCGGGGACGTATCCCCCGTCCACCATCGCGTCCGCGATGTGCGGGCGTCCGATCAACCCGCCCGGCGTAGCCTCCCGGATGGCGTCGAGATCCAAAGTTATCTGCTGGTCTTTGAGCCGGTCAACGATTTTCTCGGCTCGCGTGAAGCGTTCTCCCCGAATCTTCGCGAGCGCTTCGATCAGCGGCTCGTAAGCAGGATCGATCCAGTAGCCGAGCAGATGGACTTCCTTCTTCTCCCAGGTCGTCGAGAGCTCGACGCCCGGCACGATCGCGACGGAGGTGTTCTCCGCGGCAAGGGTCAGCGGCTCGACCGCGTCTGTCGTATCGTGATCGGTAACGGAAAGCACGCGCAGATCGACTTCGATCGCGCGCGCAAGAAGTTCGGCGGGGGAAAGGACGCCGTCGGAATGATGGGTATGAGTGTGCAGATCCGCGTGGATGACTGTCAAACGATCATGATCACTTGTTCACTTGCGCGATTCGCTCGCGCACGTTGCCGAAGTGGGGATCCAGTTCCTCGACTCTGCGATATTCGTTCAGCGCGAGATCGGACTCGCCCTTTCGCTCGTACGCCATGCCGAGCAGATAGTGGCCGCTTGCCTCGTTCTCGCTTTCGGCGAGATCACTCGTCAGCAGGTCTTCGACCACTTCGATCGCTTCGTCGTAACGGCTCAATTCGAGAAGAACAGCCGCCTGCATCTCCAGGCATGCTTGATGGTGCTCCGGCGAAGGCGCGGCCGCCTGAAACTCGCGCAGCGCCTCTTCGTAGAGGCCCATCTCCTTGTACGACATGCCCATGTCATAATGCGACTGGTAGTCATGCTCGTCAAGGATTTGCTCCACGCCCTCCTGGAACTCGCGCAGGATTTCACTCATCGGCACGAAGTCGTTCTCGTCGTCCTGCGGATAGTGCGAGGCGTGAGTTTCCGGCTGCTCCGTCTCGTCCGCGTCCGGCATCCCCATGTCCGCGGGGAGATCCGAAGCCGCGCTCTCGTCGATTTCGAAGACATGATCTTCGGGGATGTCGAGCGCGCTATCGTCCCCGGCCGCATCACTCTCCGCGGCGGGGCCTTCGAGCGTGGCGGCGGTGTCGATTTCGTAGTCGGCCGTCGGCGTGTCGGATTCGGTATCGTCAGCGGCCGGAGTCGCCGGCTCGTCGATGTCGAGGTTCATATTCTGCATGCCCGGGAAATCTTCCGGGGACTCGGGCTCGGCGGTTTCGGCCGCCACGTCGTGGCTGAAGTCGCCGAGTACTTCCGCGAGCCGGTTGGCATCCTCTTCGTCGCCGCGGTTCCGGTACCCGGTCTCCGCCGCGGCGAATTCGATCATCGCATCCCGTTCGGCTTCGACCGACTGGAGCAGGTCGCCCATCTTCTCCCGCACCTTCGGGTCCTCGGGCATGATCGAACGGATTCTCTCCGCCGACGCGATCACGGAATCGACCGCGCCCCGTTTCGCCATCGTAGCGGCATAGAGCAGGTGGTGGTTCACCGCTTCCCGGGCGAGTCCCTGCTGATGAAAGAGGTCGGCGAGCTTCTCGAGGATATCGAGCCGTTCCCGATCCTGCCGGAGAGTCTTGCGACAGATCCCGATCGCGTTCGCGAAGAGCCCCTCCTCCGCGTACATTTCGATCGCCTTCTCGTACCAGACGTACGCCTCCTCTTCGTCCCCCTTCTTGTGGTAGAGGTCGCCGAGGAGATTGAACGCGAGCGGCGGAGGATGCTCGTGCGATTGCAGACTTTTGTATTCCTGCGCGGCACGATCCCAGTCACCCTTTTTTTCGAGCTCCCGGGCTTTCTTCAATACTTCTGATACAGGCGCCAAGTGAGGACTCCTCCTCCGTACGGCTAACGAGGTCCGGATCGGAATTGAATTGCATCTGTTGCTACAGAAAAGTTCGGCTCAAACGGGGAAAAACTTAATCGAATGATGGGAGAAGATTTCCGTCGCGAACGACAAAATCGACCAGATTCTGCCCGAATCGGTAGGGAACCGCCGCGGGATGATTTTCGGAAAAAACGAGGCAATCCGCATTTTTGCCCGTTTCGAGGGTTCCCACGCGCTCCTGAAGCCCGATCGCGGCCGCCGCATTTCGGGTGACGCCGGCCCATGCCTCGGGAACCGTCATCTTGAGAAGCGAGCAGGCGAGGGACATGACGGCCGCCTGGGAGACGGTGTAGCTGCTTCCCGGGTTGCAGTCCGTCGCGAGGGCGACGGGGAGCCCGCCGCGCCGAAATTTCTCGATATCCGCCCAGCGGCCCGAAGCGAGCCCGATCGTGGTGCCCGGGAGGAGAACGCCGATCACGCCCCCCTTCGCCATGGCGGCCACACCCTCGTCCGTGATCACGAGCAGGTGGTCGGCCGAAACGGCGCCGACTTCCGCCGCGAGTTCTCCGCCGCCCATCGGCACGAATTCTTCGGCGTGGAGCTTCGGAATCATGCCGTGGTCCCGGCCGGCCAGCAGAATGCGCTTCGATTCCTCACGATCGAAGTAGCCCTGCTCGCAGAAGACGTCGCAGAACACCGCGAGCCCGGAAGCCTCGGGAATCATCTTATGAACGAGGAGATCGATATATCCCGCCCGGTCACCGTCGAATTCCGGCGGAATGTCGTGGGCGCCGAGGAAAGTGGGAACGATCGAGAGGGGCATTTCTTCCCCTAACTTCCGGATGATGCGCAGCGCGCGGATCTCGTCGGCCATCGAAAGACCGTAGCCGCTCTTCCCCTCCACCGTGGTCGTCCCCGCGCGCAGCATCATGGAAAGCCGGGCGCGTCCCGCGTCGGCGAGTTCGTCATCGGTGGCCTCCCGGAACGCGCGCACGGTCGAACGGATCCCTCCGCCCTGTTCGCGGATCTTCTGATACGGCACGCCCTCGACGCGCATCCCGTACTCTTCCGCGCGGTTTCCCGCGAACAGGAAGTGCGTATGAGGGTCCACGAAGCCCGGGGTGACCATGCGTCCGCGTGCGTCGATCACGCAGCTCTCCCCGGTGACCGTAACGGCCTCGCGGACCGCGGCCGCCCTCCCGACGGCCGTGATCGTCTCGCCCGCGATCGCGACCGAACCGTGTTCGATGATGCCGAGGTCGTCCCAGCCGGCATTCGCGACGGGCCCGTTCCCGGCGAGCGTCACGACGCGGTCGGCGTTTTCGATCAGAAGATCCGCGTGGGGTCGATCAGACAAAAGCGCTCACTTCCCTTCGTTCTCGCGCATGGGCAGTCTCACGCCCCGCTCGCGCGCGACGCGTTCGGCGATCTCGTAGCCGGCATCCGCGTGACGCGCCACCCCGATGCCGGGATCGCACGTGAGCACCCGGTCGAGCGCCGCGGCGGCGCGGTCCGTGCCGTCGGCCACGATCACCATGCCCGCGTGAATCGAATACCCGATGCCGACGCCGCCTCCGTGATGAACGGAGACCCAGCTCGCGCCCGCGACCCCGTTCAGGAGGGCGTTCAGAATCGGCCAGTCGGCGATCGCGTCCGAACCGTCCTTCATCGCTTCGGTCTCCCGATACGGCGAGGCGACCGACCCGGTGTCGAGATGATCGCGCCCGATCACGATCGGGGCCGAGATCTCGCCCGAGCGCACGGCTTCGTTGATCTTCGCGCCGAGAAGCGCGCGCTCCCCGTAGCCGAGCCAGCAGATGCGCGCCGGCAGCCCCTGGAACTCGATCCGTTCCTGCGCCATGTCGATCCAGCGCATGAGCATCTCGTCGTCCGGGAACGTCTCCCGCACGATCTCGTCGGTCTTGTGAATATCCTTCGGATCTCCGGAGAGCGCGACCCATCGGAACGGCCCCTTCCCCTCGCAGAAGAGAGGACGCACGTACGCCGGCAGAAATCCCGGGAACGAGAACGCGTCCTTCACCCCGTACTGCTCGGCCTGCGCGCGTATGTTGTTGCCGTAGTCGAACGTGATGGCCCCCGCCTTCTGCAGGGCGAGCATCCCCTCCACATGCTCGGCGCACGCCCGGCCCGAAGCGGCGACATACGCCTTCGGATCCTTCTCGCGCAGCACGTCGGCTTCGGCAAGCGTCATGCCGTTCGGCACGTAGCCCACGAGCAGATCGTGCGCCGAAGTCTGATCCGTCAGCACGTCGGGAATCCAGTTGCGCCGCGCCATTTCCGGAATGACGTCGGCGCAGTTGCCGAGCAGGCCGATCGACTTCGCTTCCCCGGCTGCCTTGTACTTCTCCGCGCGCGCGATGGCATCGTCGAGGTCGTCCGTCATCTCGTCGCAGTATCGCGTATCCACACGGCGCCGGATGCGCTCCGGATCCACTTCGACCGCGATGCATACCCCGCCGCTCATCGTGACGGCGAGCGGCTGCGCGCCGCCCATCCCGCCGAGCCCGCCGGTGACGACGATCTTCCCGCGCAGCGTGCCGTCGTAATGTTTGCGGCCGAGAGCCGCCAGCGTTTCGTACGTTCCCTGCACGATGCCCTGCGAACCGATGTAGATCCAGGAACCCGCCGTCATCTGTCCGTACATCGTAAGTCCCAGTTTCTCGAGACGCCGGAACTCGTCCCAGTTCGCCCAGTGCGGAACGAGCATCGAATTCGAGATCAGAACGCGCGGCGCTTCGGGCGTCGTTCGAAAGATGCCGACCGGTTTCCCGCTCTGCACGAGAAGGGTCTCGTCGTTCTCGAGGCTTTGCAGGCTGCGGAGAATCGCGCGGAACGCCTCCGGGCTCCGCGCCGCCTTTCCCGTTCCGCCGTAAACGATCAGATCCTCCGGCCGTTCGGCCACCTCGGGGTCGAGATTGTTCTGGATCATGCGGAAGGCCGCTTCCTGGACCCATCCTTTACAGGTCAATCGAGTCCCGCGCGGCGCGCGAATCGTTTCCTTCAGCTTCATCTCTCCGCTCCTAATCGTGAACGCCGGCCGCTTCGACCAGCTCGTTGCTTCGTATGATCTCGACCATCGTGCAAAGATCGGGCGCGACCGGGCGATCTCCCGCAAGCTTCGGAATGCGCTTTCTGATCGCGCTCATCACGCCCTCGATCGCGGCGCTCGACTCGAGCGGACGCAGGTATTCGATCCCCTGCGCGGCGAGCAGCAGTTCGAGCGCGACGATCTGCTCGACTCTGTTTGCGATATCGCGGGCTTTTCTTGCCGCGTGGAATCCCATGCTCACGTGATCTTCCTGATTGCCCGACGTCGGAATCGAATCGACCGACGCGGGGAACGACGAGACCTTGTTCTCCGAGACGAGCGCCGCGGCCGTGTAGTGCGCGATCATGTATCCCGATTCGAGCCCGGGCTTCACGGCCAGATACGCCGGCAGATCCGAGAGCTTGGGATCGACCAGCCTGGCCATACGGCGTTCGGCAATGCTTCCGACTTCGGAAAGCGCGATGCCGAGAAAGTCCGCGGCGAACGCGACCGGCTCGCCGTGAAAGTTTCCGCCTGAAAGAATGTCGCCGGTCGCCGGATCGCAGAGCGGGTTTCCGGTCGCGGCGTTCAGTTCGATCTCCACGGTTTCACGGCTTCGCTCGATCACCGCGCTCGCGGAGCCGAGAACGACCGGGGCGCAGCGTACCGAGTACGCATCCTGCACGCGGTCGCAGCCCACGTGCGAACTGCGAATACCGCTGTCACGCATCATGGCGCGAAGCCGCGCGGCCACGGCCCTGTTTCCCGGGTGCGGACGCGCGTCGAACAGGCGGACGTCCCACGCTTCGTCCGTGCCGCGCAGCGCTTCGGTCGAAAGCACCGTCGCGATTTCCGCGTGCTCCACGATCTGCCGGGCCCGCCGGAGCGCCAGCGCGAGAACACCGGAGATACACTG
>JABDJQ010000775.1 GCA_013002425.1 Gemmatimonadota bacterium | reverse complement strand
TGCGTAAGCGTGGGCGTGAACAGGAGATTGCCCGCGCCGTTCGTGCTGTCGACGAAGCCCGCGTTCACGGGGAGGCCCGCGGCCGAGAGCACGAGACTGTCGCCGTCGGGGTCGGTTGCGTTCGCGGTGAACGTGAGCGTGTCGCCTTCGTCGACCCATTGCGAATCGATGACGGCGAGTACCGGCGCTCGGTTCACGTCGCTCACGGTGATCCAGACCACCTGGCTGTCGGCAAACGATGTGTCGGCGGCGATCACTGTCACGCCGTAGACGCCGGCTTGCGTGAAATCGGGCGTGAACGTTGCGCTCCCCGCGCCGTTCGTGCTGTCGACGAAGCCCGCGTTCACGGGGAGGCCCGCGGCCGAGAGCACGAGACTGTCGCCGTCCGGGTCGCTCGCGTTCGCGGCGAAGGTGAGCGTGTCGCCTTCGTCGACCCACTGCGAATCTATGACGGCAAGCGCCGGCGGCCGGTTGACATCCGTCACGGTGATCCAGACGACCTGGCTGTCGGCGAACGATGTGTCGGCGGCGATCACGGTGACGCCGTAGACGCCGGCTTGCGTGAAGTCGGGCGTGAACGTTGCGCTCCCCGCGCCGTTCGTGCTGTCGACGAAGCCCGCGTTCGCGGGGAGGCCCGCGGCCGAGAGCACGAGACTGTCGCCGTCGGGGTCGGTCGCGTTCGCGCCGAAGAGGAGCGTGTCCCCTTCCGCCACCCACTGCGAATCGATGACGGCAAGCGCCGGCGGCCGGTTGACATCCGTCACGGTGATCCACACGATCTGACTGTCGGCGAACGAAGTGTCCGCGGCGATATAGGTCACGCCGTAAACCCCCGCCTGCGTGAAGTCGGGCAGGAACGTCGTGCTGCCGGCGCCGTTGGTGCTGTCGGTGAAGGTCGCATTCGCCGGCAGGTTCACGGCCGCAAGCACGAGACTGTCGCCGTCCGGGTCGGTCGCGTTCGCGCCGAAGAGGAGCGTGTCGCCTTCGTCGACCCACTGCGAATCGATGACGGCGAGCGCCGGCGGCCGGTTGACATCCGTCACGGTTACCCATACCACCTGGCTGTCGGCAAGAGCGCCGTCCGAAACGATCACCGTTATATTGTGGACCCCGGCCTGCGTGAAGTCGGGCGCGAAGGTCACACTTCCCGCGCCGTTCGTGCTGTCGAAAACCGTGGTATTCGCGGGCAGGCCAGCACCGGAGAAGACGAGACTGTCGCCGTCGAAGTCCGTCGCGCTCGCGCCGAACGTCAGCGTATCGCCCTCTGCGACCCATTGCGAATCGATCAAGGCGAGTGCCGGCGGCTGGTTGAGATTATTCACGGTCACGACCACGACCTGGCTGTCGGCGAGCGCGCTGTCCGCGGCGACGAATGTCACGTTGTAGACGCCGGCCTGCGTCAGGTCGGGCGCGAATGTCATGACGCCCGCGCCGTTCGTGCTGTCCGTGAAGCCCGCGTTCGTCGGCAGATTCAAAGCCGAAAGCGCGAGGCTGTCGCCCGCGAAGTCGATGGCGCTCACGTCGAGTGAGAGCGTGTCCCCCTCCGTCACCCACTGCGAATCGATCACGGCCAGCGCAGGCCTTGCCGTGATGTGCATGTCGAATTCGAAAAACTCCCAGTAGAGACCGACGCCGTTGCTGTTCACGCGAAAGCGCGCGCGCGCCTGCGTGACCCACTGAGGGACGGCCGGAGCCTCGATCCACGTCTTGTTGGGGAATGCGGCGTCATAGACCGTCTGCCAGGTCACGCCGTCCGCCGAGATCTGTATCTGCGCCTGGTTGATGTTGGCGTCGTCTTTCGCGTAAAAGCGGATCGAATCGACGCCGATCGAATCATGATTCAGATAGATATAGGGAGACCAGACCCCGTTCGGATCGCCGCTGTTGTGAAAGCATTTCGCAAACGAGCCGACTTCATCGTCGTAAATATTCGGATTGTCTTCCCAGCGCCCCGTGGCATCGGTCCAGCTCGTGGGAGAGACCCATCCCGGCGCCACGAGCGGCGCCGTCGTGAAAGTCGAGTCCGCCCCGTCGACAGTAGCGGTGCTGTTCATCCCCTGGACGCGATAATGATAAGTGGTGGACGGGCTGAGCCCGGTGAGCATGATGCCCGCGGTATTCCCGCTTACGTAGTCCGGTATCCAGGGGGTGGACCCGAGTTCGTAGCTCGTCGTGAGCCCGTACTGGAATCGAAGGCTGCTCGGTTCCCCGCCGTCGTCAACGAGCGTTCCGTGCACGACGGCGGACTGCTCGTCGATCGATGTCGGCGACGTCGTCAGAACCGTGGGTGAGTCGATCGAGGTCGGGGTCTCGAAGAGCTGAAATTCGTAGAGCCAGAAAGTGTACGAAGTCGTGACACGATGATACCGGAACCGTGCGTGGCGCGCGAATTGCGCCGTGAATATCTTCGTATCCCAGGTGGCGTCGAGAATCGTACCTCTGTGCACCGTCGTCCACGCGGCGTTGTCGAGCGAGACTTCGATCTGCACCGAGTCCACTTCGCCGTAACCGAAGTCCGAATGAACGCGGAACCGGTCGCTCCAGAGGGTATCGGCGAACGAGAATGTGAGCCATCCGCCCCATCCGCTCGCCGGCGCGTGGCTCGCGAACGTGGTCGTGTTGTTGTCACGCGCGCGGTCGCCGTTCGACCAGCCCGTTCCGTGCGTATGTCCGGTGGGAGAGGTCCACACGGCGGACGCGATCCCGGGAGTGAAGATCGCGGCCATGACGAAGACGATACAACCGAGAGGAAGCCCTCGCGCAGTTTGAAAAAGATCTTTGCGTAGATGTTTCATATACAAATTTCTTTTGCCTTCGATCCGCAGGCACGCGGCCACGGATCCGGGAACGAATGTCTCGTCTCTCTCTCCCTTTTTCGGCCAGGTTCGTCAGATCAGTGATATTCGTGATAACCCTTGGGTCCCCGTGCAGAAGCTTCCCCCGCCCTCTCGAGGTACGCGTGAGACAGCGATGGTAATTCCCGAAGAGCGCGGTCAATCGCGGCTCTTTCGAGCCATCAGGCGAGGATTTGCGAACTGTCTACTCATTCGAGGAGGATAGAATTGCAGGCGGGGCGTACGGAAAGGAACCGGGACGGATCGCTGGAAGAGTGACAAACGGCCGAAATGGCCGGGCTTTGATCGAGAAGGGTCCGGATTGGAAAGGAACGACACGTTCTTCCCGTTCCGAACACGGTTCCGATCCGGAGTCATACTTTCGGCGTATGGAGAATGGTAAAATTGCGGGAGCAAGCACGAAGGTCTCCCGCCTCGTCGCCTCCCGGAAAGCGTTCGAACCCTATGGTGTCGTCTCATCGTTACCCGCCGTCTCTGCGCATGCGGTCGCGCGGTGTCGTGATCGCTCTCGTAATCCTGGCCGGGAGCGCGGCTCAGGGGGCGGAACCGGTTGCGCCGGAATCGAACGGCCGACTGACGGTGCGGGCGAAGTCGCTCGTGCATGCCGGACTTCCGACCGCGCGCGAACCCGGGCTCGGCATGACGAGCGATCGCGTGACACGATCGTTCCCCGCACCCGGGCCGCTGGAGACCCGCCTTTCTCATCGAACGACCGGCCGCATGCATGACGCATCCGCCCCGGATGCGAGCGCGAACGCGTTCGACGCGAAGCGCCGGGCGCCGTTCCGTGATGTCGATCTGACGGCGGAAGCCGGAAACCTCGCGTCCACACCGGTTGCGCAATCCGACGCCCGCGTCCGGGAGCGGATTCGTGAAGCCACGGACCTGCTGCGGGGGAGAGGGGGCGCCGGTGGAGCGCCCGAAGGTCATGATGCGCGCGCGAATGATCCGGCGCGATCCGGAGCCCGGAAAACGGCCGCAGCCTGGTCGGCCGATCATCTGCTCGCGAACGCGACGAGCATGGACGACGAATACGTTTCGATCGCGGTCAGCCCCGTAAGTGGTCATCTCTATGCGGTCTTCGAAGCCACCGACCTTGGCGGCACCGATCGCGATATCCACATCGCGCGGAGCATGGACGACGGCGCAACGTGGGAAGTGTGGGAGATGCCGTCCTTCAGCCTCGACGAGTACCACCCCGACATCGCGATCGACGCGGGCGGATACATCCTCGTGACGTGGATTCGCGACGACGGCTACGTGCTCCGCGCGAAGACGGCCGGCCCGGACGATCCGACGCTTTGGGACTGGGTGCACGGACTCAGCGTCGGCGAACCGTGCATGGCGCCCGCGATCGCCGCGAAGCGCCAGGGGAGCAATGGCAAAGTGTTCATCGCGGCATCGTGGTACACCGTCAACTGGGATCTGCTCCAGTACGAATGGACGCTGCTCTGGATGTGGAGCACCGACGGCGGCGAAACGATTCAGTTCGACTACTTCGTCCCCGACGGCTATCCCGACTTCTGGCCCGACGTCGCCCTCAAGGGATCGACCTGCTATTTCATGAACGCGGAGCAGGATCCCGGCACGGGTGTGATCGACATTCTCGTGGTTGCCGACAGCATGGCCGGCGCGTTCGTGAGCCCGACGAACCTGAGTGACTGGACGAACATGACGTGCGGCTTTCCCGCGATCGCGAGCGAGGGCGAGAAAGTCTACATGGTGTTTCAACTCGATAACGACGACGGCGTCGGCAATATCGACGGCGATATCGTGTACGCCTATTCGTGGGACGGCCTCGATCAGGTGTTCGGGCCGTACGCGATGGTGAGCGATCCTTTCGAGAGCATAGGTCCCACGATCTTCGCGAAGAACGGGATCGTGGGTTGCTACTGGCTCGACGCGCCACCGGGCGGCGATGAATTCTATCTCGCGAGTCGCGTCGCCGCGCTCGACGGCCATCCCGATGTCTGGGGTGAGGTCGAAGTCGCCTCGGATCTGCCGTACGTGAATCCGACGCTGCATTCCGTAGCCGGCTGCATCAGCGGGAGCACGATTCACGCCGCCTGGAGCGATCGCCGCGACTTTCCGACGCAGGGACTCAACATCTACACGACAGACAGGCTGGCCGCGCCGAATCTCGAGCCGTACGTGCCGCTCGGCTGGAGCGCCACGCTCACGGCGGCTGATGTGCCGGGAGAGCGCACGATCGATTCGCTGACGGCCGGGGAAACCGCGTATGTCAGCTTCGCGTTTCTGAACGACGGACTCTACGACATTACGACCGATTTCCGTGTCCGCCTCACGCTCGACGGATTGCAGTACGCGTGGTGGCTCGTCGAGGGAGGCGTTCCCGTGAGTTCGTACGTTACGCTTGAAGACTACCCGCTGAGCGTCCCGACCGGCGGGCTGCACATTCTGGGCTATGAGCTCGATTTCCTCGACGAGGTCGGCGAGCTCGACGAAAGCGACAACTCGCATCTCGCCATCGTGAACTTCGCGGTGCCGACGGGGGTAGCGGGGGGCGAGGGGGCGACTGACGGAAATTCTTCCTCCGGCGGCGATCCGTCGATACCGGAAGCCGTGGTGTCGCTCGAAGCGCTTCCGAATCCGTTCAACCCGCAGACTCAGATCCGGTTTTCTAATCCGGTGCGAGGGCACGTTTCACTCTCTATATATAGTCCGCAGGGGAGGGAAGTGCGGCGCCTGATCGCAGAAGAGCACGACCGCGGGCTGATCGATGTCTCCTGGGATGGCCGCGACGATCGTGCCCGTGCCGTGCCGAGCGGCGTCTACTTCGCGAAACTGAGGACTCCTGACGGGCGGTTCACGGAGACGAAGCTCACACTGATCCGGTAACATGAGCGAAACCGGCCGCGCCCGAACGCCGGTCACTCGCGGCATTTGTCACACCACTCTTTGACAACGCGTTCGCAATCGTATTATCTAGGCAGAAGACGGCTTCCGGGGGATTGCGATCGCTATGAACAAACTGCCTGCATACGCCTGGCTGCTGATCTTCGTCGCCGCATTCCGACTCGTTCATCTGAACTTTGCCGAGCTGCAGAGCTGGGACGAAACGATTCACGCGAGCTGGGGGCGCGTGATCGCGGAGAAGAACGTCTGGCTCGATCTCTCGGAATATCCCGTGTGGGATTATCAGTCGTTTCGTTACCCGCCCCTCTATGTCTGGACGATGGCGGCTTCGTTCCGCGCATTCGGCGTCAGCGAATTCTCCGCCCGTCTTCCCTCGGCGATCGCGGGAGCGCTTCTCGTATGGCTCGCGTTTTCGTTCGGCCGGCGCGTCGGCGGGCGAAGTACGGGAGTTCTCGTCGCCGTTCTTGTCGGGTGCAACTATCTGCTCGTACATTTTTCCCGCTACGCGATGACGGAAATCGTCTATCTGCTGTTTCTGTTCGCGGCTTTCGCGTTTCTCTGGCGCCGGTCCATGGGCGGTGGAGCGAGCGCAACGGTCTTTGCGGGGTGCGCTTTCGGCGGCGCTCTGATGACGAAGGGAGTCGTGGCCCTGATCTACCCCGCCGCCGGCGCGCTCTTCGTCATGTTCCTGCTCGTGAGCCATCGATCCGCGCTTCGCACGACGTTCGTTTCGCTCGTCCTCTCGACGCTCGCCGGATTTCTTCTCGCCGCGCCGTGGCACGTGGCGATGTATGCGCTGCACGGAATGCACTTCATTCAGGAAGCGTTCCTGCTGAACGTAGTCGAGCGTGTCATGGCGGGAGTGGAGAACCAGCAGAAGTCGCTCGGACCTTTCTACTATCTGAATCAGCTGCCGATTCGGATTCCGTTCGCGTTCACGCTGTTTGCGGCGTCGGCCCTGGCTGCACTGCTCGGGCTTCGGTCGGGGAAGACCGCGCGCGACGATTCGGAAACCGCGCGCCGGACGGCGGGCCTTCTGTTTCTCGCGTGGTTCCTTGTCGCGCTCGCGCTCTTCTCTTTCGCGGAAAGCAAGCAGGTGCAGTACACGCCTCCGATCGTGCTGCCCGCGCTCGTACTGGCAGGTCTCTTCGCCGGCGGGCTGTGGCGCGGGAATCGCTGGCACGGCTTTGCATGGTTCGTGATGGGGACGCCGTTCGTTCTCGGCTGGGCCGCCGTGACGCCGGCGCGGCTCGCGGTCAAGCGCACGGCCGCTTCCGTTCTCAGGGCGCGCGTGCCGGACATGACGGATGCACTCGTGGTCGGGGGCTTCCTGCTCGTGATCGCGCTCGTCACATTCGCTCTCGTGTACGGCGCGCGTGGATACGCGTCCGCGCGTGGATACGCGTCCGCGCGTGGATACGCGTCCGCGCGTGGAAACGCGTCCGCGCGTGGAAACGCGTCCGCGCGTGGAAACGCGTCCGCGGCTGGAAACGCGTCCGCGCGTGGAAACGCGCCCGCGCATTCCCCGCGATCCGCTCTCTCCCCTCGCCGGTTTCTGATCGGCCTCGGCGCGCTTGCTCTTCTCTTTGCGCTCTACCGCTCGTTCGTCTTCGAACCCGTCCGGTACGAAACGGGCGCCGTGGCGACGACGCGTCATCTGCAGGAATCACGGTTCACGCGGGCCGCTGTCGTAAGTGCATGGATGGACCCGCCGCTCATCTACTACCTGGGCGTTCCGACCGGGGCACGGCAGCGTGAACTCTTCGCGCTCGTGCAGCCGTCGGATCTCGAAGCCTGGGTCGCGAGCCCGCCGGCACTCGATTGTTCTCATGTCGTGATCGACCGGCCGGACTTTCGCGAAGTGGACCGATGGGGGAACGAGTTCTACGGGGAAGAGCTGGCGGGCGCGCACGCGAAGCTGAAAAGAAGCGGCTGGGCATTGCAGCTCGAAACATCGCACTATGAAGTCTGGGTGCGGGAGGCGGGATGAGGAACGAAAGCCGGGAAAACATACTGACGGACGGTCTTCTGGCGGGCTGCTTCGCGGGCGTGATCACGGGGCTTGCCGAGTTCGCGTTTCATGTGCTGCGCCATGCGCCGACACTGCTCCCGTCGCTGCTGCCGCCGATGCTCGCGCTTTACATCTTCTACTGGGGCATCGTGGGTCTCTTCGTCGCGATCGTGTGGCGCGCGGTTCGAAGCACGGGCATCGGGG
>JABDJQ010000771.1 GCA_013002425.1 Gemmatimonadota bacterium | reverse complement strand
AATCGAAGGTGGCCCACGCCCGGTCGTCGCGCGCGATCATTCGATTCCACGGCGCGTCGCGGAGTACCGGAAGCGCCGCCAGCGAAGAGAGCAGCGTGAACGGCGACTCGTCGCGCCATTCGTTGTCGGCGTTCACGACTTCGTACCCCCGCACGTCTTCGGGAACCGGTCCCTCCCACCGGCGGCGGCCGTACGGATGTGCGATTGCCGCGATCCCGCCTTTTTGATCGGTGATGCGTGCCGTGATTTCCGGGTTGCGGCCCTCGGGCGCACGCGCGCCGATCACGAGCATGTGACCCGCGTCGGTCGTTCGCTCCTCCCCGACGAGGACCAGAACGTCGCCGTAGTAGCCCGCTTCCCCGTAACCGGCGTGTGTATTGTGATCAGTGATCAGGATGAAATCGAGACCGGCGTTCGAGGCGGCGCGGGCCAGGCTCTCCGTGTCTCCCGATCCGTCGGAGTAGCGGGTATGCATATGCAGGGCCCCCGCGAGAACGAGGCCGTCGTCGACGAGGTCCGCCGCGGGCGAGCGCCACGGGCGATAGCGCGCGACAACCATCAGATTCGCGAGGTAGAGCAGCGTGAGCGCGATGAGAAGAAAACTAGTCCGCATGGCCGTAATGACGAACGATACGGGTGATGAGATCGCTGGTCGAACGCCCGGCCACGAGCGGTACGATTTCGACCCGCCCGCCGGCGCGCTGCACCGTTTCGGCTCCCACGACCGTATCGATCGTATAGTCGCCCCCCTTGACGATCACGTCCGGAACGAGCGCTTCGATCAGCGCAAGCGGAGTGTCGGATGAAAAACCGATCACGAAATCGACCGGCTGCAATGCCGCCAGAAGCTCTGCCCGGTCACCGAAAGAGAGGAGCGGGCGCCCCTCCCCCTTGAGGCGCGTCACGGATTCGTCGTCGTTGATCCCGACGATCAGGCGGTCACCGAACGCGCGCGCGGTCCGGAGCAGGGCGAGGTGCCCCGCATGCACGAGATCGAAACAACCGTTCGTGAAGACGACCTGCTCCCCGTTCGCGCGCCAGGTTTCCCGAAGGGCAAGCAGTTCCTTGCGGTCGATCAGGCGTCCCAAGAGAGCGCCTCCCGGATCGTGTCCCTCAGTTCGTCGCGCTCGATCGGATGCGCCCCGACTTCCTGGATGACACGGCCGGCCGCGTAGTTCGCGAGCATTGCCGCTTCCTTCGCTTCGGCGCCGGCCGTCATCGCGAGAGCGAACGTGGCGATGACCGTATCGCCCGCTCCTGTGACGTCGAAGACACGCCGGGCCACGGTAGGAATATGCTCGGGGTCCCGGTCCGGTTCGAAGAGCGACATGCCGTCCTCGCCGCGTGTGATCAGGAGCGTGGTCCCCGGAAGCATCGCCTGCAGACGATTCGCCGCCCGCAACAGTGACCGTTCGTCCCGGATCGCCTCACCTGCGGCCAGTCCCGCTTCGGACAGATTCGGCGTCACGAGAGAAACACCCCTGTACTGACTGAAATGCTTCACTTTCGGATCGACGGCGACGTACGCATCCGGAGCGCTCCCGGCCACCGCGCGAATCGTGTCTTCCGTCACGACCCCCTTGCCGTAGTCCGAGAGTATGATGCCGTCCACCTGCTTCCGCGCCTCTTCGATCCGCGCGTGGATCGCCTGTTCCTCGCGCGGCGCCGCGGGTTCGTCCACCTCATAATCTACGCGAACGATTTGCTGCTGATGGGCAATAACACGTACTTTACGCGTAGTGGGCCTGTCTGGCGTGATCACGAGCGAATCGGTACCGATCCCCATTCCGTTGAGCGTTTTCCCGAGAAGCCTCCCCTCGCGGTCATCCCCGACGAGGCCGCAGAGGTCGACGCTCGCGCCGAGGCGCGCGAGGTTGTGCGCCACGTTCGCGGCGCCCCCGAGCCTCTCCTCTTCCCGATCGACACGGACCACCGGAACAGGCGCCTCCGGGGAGATTCGCGACACCTGGCCATAGATATAGCGGTCCACCATCAGATCGCCGATTACGAGGAACCGGCGCTCGGAGAACGTCTCGAGGAGCTCGTGGGTTCGTTTCTGGTCGAGCCGGGACAGATTCCACCTCCGTGGCTGGCTGACGGGAGCAAGGGGGCAAACGGTAGCATGCTCCCCGGAGACGGTCAATTCCGCGCCTTGATGAAACCTGCGGAGCGGCCGTATAGTGCCATTACCATGAAAGAACGACCGTTGCGCGCGGCCTTTGCCGCGTTTCTGCTTCCAATGATGCTTCTGCCCGTCTCCGCGGGCGCCGAGATCCGCGAAATCCCGGTCGGATGCATGCACCCCCTCTTCCCCGACGCCGACGCCCGCGGTGTCGAGAAGACCGGCGAGAGCGCGCTGCTCACGTTCGGCGGGGTCCCGTCGATCCGGTTCGAGAAGCGCAATCCCGCGCCCGATTCAATAAGCGCTCTGACGATCCTTTACGACTGGAACGAAGTGCCGCACAACGAGGAGCGCGACCGCTTCTATTACCAGTCGTACCTGTTCTCCAGCTCGCCGACGCGCGACCGCACGCTCCGCGACTATTACAAGGAAGTTTCGAACGACAGATTTCGTCTCGGCGGAACCGTGACGCCGTGGTACCGGTCGAACCTGAGCCTCTTTCATTTTGCCGACGGCGACCGGACGCCGGGAACGATCGACGACTTCGGTTTCGACACGTCCGACGAGGCGTTCGCCGCGTCCCCTTATCCGCGGAACGTATGGGGGATCGTGCTCGAGGCCGTCGATCTCCTCGACGCGGGGGGCTTCGACTTCACGCAGTACGATAACGACGGTCCGGACGGCGTTCCGAACTCGGGCGACGACGACGGCGTGATCGACGCGATCATCATCCTGCACGCGGGCCTCGGCGGGGAAGCCGTGCTGGTGGCGAATCAGATCTGGTCGCATCAGTCGGACTTCCGCGATCCCGGACTCGTGGCGCGGCTCGGCGAGCCCTCGGTCGACGGGATCAGACTGGGCAGCTATATGATGGTTCCCGAGATCGGCCAGATCGGGGTCTACTGTCATGAGTTCGGCCATGTCCTCGGCCTCCCCGACCTGTATCGCACCGTGACCGGAGACGGTTTCTCCACGCAGGAATCGGTCGTCGGTATTCACTGCCTGATGGACGCCGGAGGTTTGACGCCCTTTTTCGCGACGAACGGCGACCTTCCCGGGTCGACCCCGACTCACATGAACCCGTTCCTGAAAGACTGGCTCGGATGGATCGACATCGATGCTCTCGAGCGAACGGTCGGCGCGCCCGATGCATTTCCGGGCACCACTCTCGATCCGGTGGAAACAGGCGGACGGGCGATTCGACTGCTCGCGAATCCGGGCGGCAACGACTGGAACGATCCGGCGAGTCAGTTCGGCGAGTACTTCATGCTCGAGAACCGCCGCCGGCAGCGCTTCGATCGCTACCTCCCCGGCGAGGGGCTTCTGATCTGGCATATCAACGAACGCTATATCGGGAACGACGACGAGAATCCCGACCGGCGGCTTGTCACCCTTGTCGAAGCGGATGGCGGAAGCCCGCGGATCGGAGAGATCGATCTCGGGAGCATTACCGATTACTGGCCCTTCGGCGGGCAGACGGACTGGACTTCCTCCACGGTTCCGAGTACCGATCTCGCCGGCGGCGCCCTCTCGTTCCTCGCGGTCACGAACATACGGAGAACCGGATCGAGTATCACCCTCGATATCGACCTCGGCGCCGAAGAGGCGGGCGCGCTGCTCGTCTATCCGAATCCGTTCTCGCCCGATGACGAGGAATCGCTTCGCATTACCTTCCGGCCCGCCGGGAGCGCCGCTACCGCGCCTCCGCGCGTCGATATCTACGACGTCTCGGGCCAGCTGGTCAGGCAGCTCGACGCCGGAGCCGAAATCGACGCGTCGTCGTTCTCCGCATTCTGGGACGGAACGAACGAGAGCGGGAACACCGTGGCGGCCGGCACTTACTTTCTGATCATTCACGCGGAAAACGAAATGAAGAACGCCGCTGTCGGCGTACTCAGATAGGAGAGGAACTTGGACAAGAAGCCGAAACTGAACGTCGAACTGGGAGAACAGGAATCACACGGGATCTACTCGAATCTCGTGCTGATATCGCACAGCGCATCGGAATTCATCATCGACTTCGCGCGCGTCATGCCTGGGTCGCCGAAGGCGAAGGTGTTCTCGCGGATCGTCATGACGCCGCCGAACGCGCGCGCTCTGCTCGAAACGCTCGATCGCAACATCAAGATGTATGAGGAGAAGCACGGCGCGATCAAACGTCCGGGAGGCGACGCGGAAGAGGGGATCGGTTTTCGCCAGGCAGAGCCGGCGGGCGGAGAACCGAACTAGAGGCGCTCGCCTTTCCAGTGGCTTTGCGCGCGCTTCCACCATCGACCGTACGATGCGGCGCGTAAATCGGCCGGATCCGCGAGCCGCGCGAGCTGGGGGATTCCCCTCAGCCTGGCGCTTTCGGACGCGAGCGTGCCGGCGAGAAGCGATGCGGCAAGCGGCTTCTCCCCGCGCATGACTCCCAGCAGATAGCCCGACGCGAAAACATCCCCGCACCCCGTGCTGTCGACGAAATCTTCATCGCTAACGGGCAGCGCCGGGATCTCGGCGTAGTACGCGTGTTTGATCTCCTTCCACGCCAGGACGTGTCCGTCGCCGCCGCGCGTGATCAGCAGGGTCGACGGTCCCTCCGCCAGCACGAGCGAGGCCAGTTCCTGGAGTGTCCCGGCGAAGGGCTTTTCCCCGCCCAGAAGCCATCGCCACTCCGACTCGTTTCCCTTCACCACGTCGACAGGCGCGACCCACCGCCGCCATTCGGGCAGCGAGCGATGCCCGCGTTTGTTCTTTCCGAACGTCAGGGTGAGCGACTGGATGTCCGCGACGCAGAATCCGCCGCGGGCTTCGTGAAACTCCTCCCATAGCGCGAGAGACATCTCTTTGCCCGAGATGAAATTCACGAGATGGTAGTCCGCATCCATCACCGGTTCGAGCCCCTCCCTGTCGAGCGGCGGGACGCGTTCGAGGAGCGCCTCGTCTCTCTCCTGTTCGTTTCGATACGTGAGAACGGTTTCGTTCGTCCCGTCGGGATTCCACCGGATATGACTCGCGTCGACGGCGGCGTAGTGCGAAACGAGACTCTCGATCTCCACGCGCCGTTCCGCCCCCGCGCCCGCCACGGCGACAATGCGGTCT
>JABDJQ010000678.1 GCA_013002425.1 Gemmatimonadota bacterium | reverse complement strand
GCCACCCAGACCCGGTCGGCCACCACGATCCGCTTCGAGAATTCTTTGAACCGGCCCTGATCCACGACATCGAATACCGCCTCCACGGCAGCGACGATCTCGGCCCGCTCGCCTCCGGCGCCGTAGTCCCCCGACCGGATCCGGTCGGCAGGCCGGGAGAGATGGTCGGACAGCCCCCGCTGCACAAAGGCCTGGAGCTCGGTGTATCCCGCGAAACCGAGCTTGGTGGCGAAGCGCACGATCGTAGGACGACTCGTCCCGACCCGGGCGGCGAGGTCCGAGACCGTCCCGAAGGCGAGCAGGGTCGGCTCTTCGAGAACGGCCCGGGCGATGCGGCGCTCGGTTTTGGTCAGGCGATCGCTGACGGAGCCTATCAATTGGCTTGTTTGGTCTGGCAGCATAATGTACAATATGTTACACTAATCTGATCAAAGAGTCCAGATTGTTACACGACCGCATTGTGTCCAGGGGGTAACTTCCAGAATGGCCGAATACACTCCATCGCAGAAGGAACAGGCGTTCCTCGACAGCGTCGAGTCTCCGAAGTACAAACGTGAACTGATCTCCGGTTTGAGCCCGTTCATCAACGAGAAGGCGCCGGAAGACGTGCGCGATTTCTACACGAAAGAAGAACTCGCCGCACTCGCGGTGCTGAAAGGCACCGACCGCGACGTCGAAGCGCGCATGCCGGTAAAGCTGACGCGCCACTACTTCGAGATGGCGAAGCGCAGTCCCCAGTTGAAACGGATCGTCAAGGCGAATCCGGACGAGACGCTCAACCTCGAGGGCTCCGAGGATCCCGGCTACCAGATGGACTACAGCCCCGTCGAGGGACTCCTGCACAAATACGAGATGGGCCTCATGTACGTCGTGTCGACGTGTTCGGCGCACTGTCGCTTCTGTTACCGGGAAGAGCTGATCGCGCGCAAGGAAATCGAGCGGCAGGACGGCACAGTGGCCAAGAAAGGTCTCGCCCAGATCCCCGACATCATTGCCTACATCAAGTCACATAACGCGCTCGTCGAGAAGAACGGCGGCCGGCATCCCGAAACGGGCCGCGAAAAGCTGCGCGAGATCCTGCTCTCGGGCGGCGATCCGATGGTGCTGGCCAACAACAAGATCGCGGCCTGGTTCGGCGCGCTGGCCGAGGCCGGCATCGAGACGATTCGTCTCGGCACGAAAGAGATGGCGTTTTACCCGGAACGTTTCGACGATGCGTTTCTCGCCATGCTCGATCGTTTTCACGAGACGTGGCCGGACGTCGGTTTCCGTCTCATGATCCACTTCAATCATCCCGACGAATTCCTGCAGAAGGGCGACGACGGCGAGTACCTGCACAATCCCAACGGAACACCACAGTGGAACCCGGTCACGAAGAAGGCGATGGACGGCGTCGTCTCGCGGGGCTGGCTGCAGGTCGAAAACCAGGCGCCGATCATCCGGGGGGTCAACAACGATCCGGATGCACTGCGTATCATGCAGCGCGAACTCTATCGCGCCGGCGTCAATAACCACTACTTCTTCTGCGGGCGCGACATCGTCGCCTACCGCCACTTCAACGTACCGATCGAGGAAGCGTGGCGCATCATGAACGAGTCGCAGAAGGGTTTGTCCGGCGTCGAAGCGCACGCGCGACTGTCGATCACGCACTACAAAGGTAAGACCGAAGTCGTCGCGGTGACCAACGAACCGATCCCCGGCCTGGCCGGATCGGAGAACGGCGTGCTGATCTTCAAGAACCTGCGAAACGCGGCGGACGCTCCGGATCGCGGCAAGGTCTGCATCGTGGGGCGCAACCCCGACGCCATCTGGTTCGACGACTACGAAGACCGCGTTCTCTTCGACGAAGTCGGGCTCTACGACTACGCTCGCGTTCAAAAGACAACCGCATGATTAACAAGACCGTCGAAAGTTGTGCCCGGGCCGTCGCCGACATTCCCGACGGGGCGACGGTCATGATCGGCGGGTTCGGTGAGGCGGGAAGTCCCGTCGAGCTGATCCACGCATTGATCGACCAGGGCGCGAAGGACCTGACCGTCGTCAACAACAACACGGGCAGCGGCGAGGTGGGGC
>JABDJQ010000670.1 GCA_013002425.1 Gemmatimonadota bacterium | reverse complement strand
GGTAAGATCGCCAAACAGGCGAACGGGTCCATCACGGCCAGACTCGGCGACACCGTGGCATTGATCACGGCAGTCGCCACCCACCAGCCGGTGGAAGATCGTGGGTTCTTCCCGTTAATGGTCGAATATCGTGAACGCTCGTATGCCGCCGGAAAAATTCCCGGCGGCTTTTTCAAGCGCGAATCACGACCGGCCGACCGGGAAACCCTCACCGCACGCCTGATCGACAGGCCGATCCGTCCTCTCTTTCCGAAGGGCTTCATGCATGAAGTCCAGGTGATTGCGACGGTTCTATCGAGCGATCAGGAAAACTCCGCGGACATGCTCGCACTGAACGGCGCCTCCGCCGCGCTCGCGATCTCGTCCATTCCGACGGAAAAGACGATCGCGGCCGTCCGCGTGGGGCGCATCGACGGGAAGTTCATTCTGTTCCCGACGCTGCAGCAGCGCGAAGAGAGCGACTGCGATCTGATCATCGCCTGCGCCCGCGACGCGATCGTCATGGTCGAAGGGGGCGCACAGGAGCTTCCGGAAGACACCATGATCGAAGCCCTTGCGCTCGCGCAGGATGAAGCGATCAAGATCATCGACGCCATCGAGGAGCTTCGCTCCAAAGTGGGCAAGGAAAAATGGACTGTCGCGAAGGACGAGGCGAGAGAAACGATCGCTTCGACCATCAAGGAAAAGTACGGAAGCCGGATTCGCGAAGCGAACGGCAACCCGGACAAGGCCGGACGCCGCGACATGATCACGGCGCTGAAAGCCGACGTGCACGCCGATCTCGGGGAGAAGTTCCCGGACATGAAAGTGCAGATCTCGTCGGAACTCGACCACGCGATGGGCGACGACGCCCGCAGCATCATCCTGAACGGCGACAAGCGCCTGGACGGGCGCGCGATGAACGAGATCCGCGACATCTCGTGCGAAGTGGGAACGCTCCCGCGCACGCACGGTTCGGCGCTCTTCACACGCGGGCAGACGCAGGCTCTGGCCACGATCACTCTCGGAACGTCCGCGGACGAACAGCGCGTCGATGACATCGAGCAGGAAATCAAGAAGAAGTTCATGCTTCATTATAATTTCCCGCCGTTCTCGGTCGACGAAGTCCGCTTCCTGCGTGGTCCCGGCCGCCGCGAAATCGGGCACGGAGCGCTCGCCGAGCGCGCGCTCACCCCGCTGATTCCGGCCGAAGAAGATTTCCCCTACACGATTCGGATCGTGTCGGACATCATGGAATCGAACGGTTCGTCGTCCATGGCCTCGATCTGCGGCGGCTCGCTCGCCCTGATGGACGCCGGCGTGCCGATCAAGAAGCCGGTCGCCGGAATCGCCATGGGCCTGATCTCGGGCGAAGGGAAAGTTCGGGTACTCTCCGACATCCTCGGATCCGAAGATCACTACGGCGACATGGACTTCAAGGTCGCCGGTACGCGTGACGGGATCACGGCCTTCCAGATGGATTGCAAGGTCGCCGGTATCGGATTCGACGTGATCAAGCAGGCGCTCGAACAGGCGCGCGACGGTCGTTTGCACATCCTCGGCAAGATGGATGAAGCGATGACCAAGCCGCGTGAAGAGATGTCGCCGTACGCACCGAGAATCACCGCGATCACGATCGACCCGGACAAGATCCGCGACATCATCGGTCCCGGAGGCAAAATGATCCGCAAGATCACGGAAGCCACCGGAGCCACGATCGACATCGAAGACGACGGCACGATCAAGATCGCGTCCGTCGACGGCGATTCGTCCGCGGCGGCGATCGAAATGATCCGCATGATCACGGCCGAGCCGGAGATCGATCAGGTGTACGAAGGCACGGTGCGACGCATCGTTCCGTTCGGCGCGTTTATCGAAATCATTCCGGGCAAGGACGGCCTTCTGCACATTTCGGAGATCGAGTATCGCCGGATCGAGCAGGTCGAGGACGTCATGAGCGAGGGCGACAAAGTGCGCGTCAAGGTCATCGATATCGATGGCGACGGCAAGATCCGCCTCTCCAAACGCGCTCTCGAAGAGCCGCCCCCGGGCTGGGAAGATCGCAGCAAGGATCGTGGCGGAAGCCGGGATCGTGGCGGTCGCGATCGTGGTGGAGACCGCGGCGGACGTGGCGGCGGCGGTCGCCGGCGCGAACGCTCCGCGTAATCGCTTTCGGTAGTTTGCATCGTCAAAGGGCGGCCCCGCGCGGGCCGCTCTTTTTTTTCGCGCCGTTCCCTTCGCGAAGCGTGACTCGTCTTGTAACTCCGTCCGGGCCTGGACTAAGATCACGGCTCGGAATCGAAGCACGCAACCTGCTTCCGAAGGCGGCCGCGGCGAGAGGAATCGAACGCGTTTTGATGTCATGTGGAGCGTTTTCATGAGAGCACTGGCCTATCATCAGGTCCAGAATCGCATCGATTATTCGTGGAATACGGTCTCGCCCGCCACGCTGCGGCGACAGATGCGCATGCTCTTCGCCGCGGGAATCCGGGGCGTTCCGTTCGGGGAGGTTTCGTGGAACGATGCGGCCGCTTCCGACGAACGAACGATCGCCGTCACGTTCGACGACGCGATGAGCGGGGCGGTGCGGCACGCGGTTCCGGTCCTCGCGGAGTTCGGCTTCCGTGGCACGTTCTTCGTTCCCACCGAATGGGTGGGGCGCGAGAACCGCTGGGACAGCCGTTTTTCCGGACGTCGCGCCTCGCATGCCACATGGGACGAGCTTCGCATGGCGCGCGACCACGGCTGGGAGATCGCATCACACGCTCACAGCCATCGCGACCTGACGCATCTCGATGAATCGAGCTTGACGCGCGAGTGCGAAGCCCCGATGGAGATCATCATGCGCGAGCTCGGCGTTTCCGTTCGCTCTCTCTCGTATCCGTTCGGAAGATGTGACGATCGGGTCGCGAGGGCCGCTCGTGAAACGGGATACGAGTTCGCCGCGCTTTCGACCTCTCCCGATCGCGCCGGTTCCGTACCCGACCCGATGCGGGTCGGGCGCGTGTGCGTCCGCCGGTTCGACCTGGCGATCGAATTCCGCGCGAAGTGGGGCGGAGGTCCCCTTCACGGCTGGCAGCGCGCCAAGGATCGCATCGCGTATTTCTGCAACGCGGGGACACCCGCAGTCTGGCAACGATGGAGCGGTATTCGATGAAGCTACTCGATCTCTTCTTTCTGCTCCGACCGATCGTGCTGATTCCCTCGTGGGCGTTTCTGCTGGCGGGGGTGCTGCGCGCCTCCGAGTCCTCCGGGCAGGTGCCGCCGCCGCTCGGAGAGTTGTGGCTGCCGCTTCTGCTCTTCACGATGAGTCTGGCGGGATCGTACGTGGTGAACCAGATTTACGACGCGGACTCCGACCGTGAGAACGGCAAGCTCTTCCTGATTTCCGAAGGACATGTCACGACCGGGGCGGCCTGGATCATGGCCATCGCGCTCCTCGCGGGTTCCGTGGCGGGCAGCCTCGTCTTCGACCGCACGGTCCTTCCATGGACGCTGCTCGCAGCCGTGATCGGCCTTCTCTATTCCGCGGACCCCGCCAGGCTCAAGGCGCGGCCGTTGCTCGATCTTCTCGCGAATGCAACCGGCTACGGACTGGTGGCGTTTCTGTTCGGCTACTCCCGCGTCGCGCCCGTCTCGCCCGATACGCTCGTCCTCTCCGTTCCTTACATGCTGCTGGTCGCCGCCGTCTTCGTTCATACGACCGTCGTGGATCGACCCGGAGACGAGAAGGCGGGGCTGCGAACGACCGCCGTACTTCTGGGTGATCGCAACACGTCGTGGTTCGGCCTCGCGCTGCTCGCCGGCGCGCTCGGCGCCGGATGGACGCTCGGCGAACCGTATCCGGCCGTCGCCGCGTTCGGCGCGATCGCGTTCTTTCTACTTTCCGTAATCGATCCGGGCGTGAAAGGCTCGACCTTGAGCTATCAGTGGGGGAGTCTCGTCTTCGTGATTCTGATCATTATCCGGATGCCGCTGTTCGGGGCGCTGCTGGTACTGCTCGTGCTGCTTACGCGGCTCTACTACAGATTTCGATTCGGGATGAAATATCCGAAGCTCGACTTCTGACGCCCCTAGCGGGCGCCCAGCGCTTCCGGCTCGTGCCATTCGGCCGGCGCCGATTCCTGATCCAGCTTCTTCGCCAGCGGAAAATATTCGGGTGTGAACAGAATGTAGCGGGTTCCCCGTTCGAGGGGACGGTATTTGACTTCGACCCTGCGGAGTTCCGACAGCTGGTCGACCGAAAGCAGCCCCTCGTCGACGAGAGCGATCAGAGACATCGGATAGCGGTTGTGGACCACCTGATACATTTCGAGGACCATGCGGAGGTTTCGCATCTCGCGTTCGGCGCTGAAGGCCGCGACGCGCGGTCCTAGAATCGGCTTCTCGAGTTCGACCGGGTCCGGCGTCAGCAGGAACGATCCGAGAAACGCCAGAAACGGGATCGCGAGCAGCCCCACGCCGTGCAGCAGAGCGGTCTGCGCCGAGAGCACGATCTCCTTGTTGATCGTAACCGTCTGGCCGAGCCCCGGGAAACCGCGCGCGGCCCGCTTCTCGTCGAGCTTCTGCGCCGCTTCGAGCAGGATCGACTCCGCCTTTACGAAACAGTCCGGACCGTAACGTTCCACTTCCATTTCGGGCGCGAAGTCGAAGCGGCCTTTCTCCCAGGTGAGAACGTCCATGAGTACGCTGCGGATCAATTCCCTGCAGAGATCGGTCACCTGATCGGGCGAGAGCATCTCTTCGCGAAGCAGAATCTCCACGAACGGATACTCGGCGCGCGTTTCGAGCTTCAACGCTTTCAGTGTCAAGTGTTCGGGCAGCACGCCCTTCTTGAAGATGTGCGCCTTGAGCGGATCGACGGAAGTCAGCGTGCGATCCCACGTCGATACGATCACGCCGCGATCGAAGACGAGAGACAGACGCTGCTTTTCCCCGTAAATACGCAGAATCCCCGTCTTCTCCTGAACCGCCAGGAGCTGGAGGACTTCGGCCATCGGGAAGTCGACGAGATTGCCGCGCAGGCTCATCGTTTTCCTCCCTGTTCGGCGCCGCTCTGGAAATGCGTGCGGATCAGGCGGAGTCCGTCGAGCAGTATCCAGACGTAAACCGGCGTGAAGATCCATCCGAAGAACATGTTCTCGAGCGGGGCCATGTCGGGGGGCGAGAGCACCGGGAACGGCTTCACGACCGCCCCGCGGAACGCCCATAGGAGCAGCAGCGTGAGCGTCAGGAGAAAGTAGGGGAGCCCCCTGCGATAGTTGCCGAGATAGAGGTGCGTCAGGCCCGGCATCATGATTCCGAGGCTGAGCGCGGTCGGTCGATGGAAGTGTAATGTCCGTTCGGCCCAGCGCATTTCGGGTTCTTTCTCCGCGCACGTCGGACAGATGTCGAGACGCTCCTGGCGCACGCGGCACTTCTGACAGATCGAGCGCCGGCAGTAGTGGCAGCGCCCGGGTCGCGGGCGCGTCTTCCCGAACCAGTAGGAGAATCCGAGTACCGCGGCCA
>JABDJQ010000656.1 GCA_013002425.1 Gemmatimonadota bacterium | reverse complement strand
GACCGGGCCCTGTTTGAATCAACGAATCAGCTTACGCTTCCTGCGTATCGCCTCCGCCTCGCAAGGCCCCTATCCCCAGTAGCAGGACCATCCCCGCGGTTACGACAAGGGACGCGTAGCCCGTACTCGCGTCGCTCGCGTTGATCAGGTAGTTGAAGCGGCCGATCAGGAGCGAAATACGCCCCATGACCGCAAACCCGAACGAAGCGCCGAAAGAGATCATCAGGAAAAAGATCCCGATGCGTGAAGCGACCCCGAACGCGCCTGTGTGCTCCCTCGAGAAGAAGAAGTAGAGCAGGGCGCAGATCACGCCTACCACGATCAACGTGTTGTTGATCGAGTCGACGAGCGACCCGGGAACGATGAGCGGACGCAGCGAATCGCGCGTCTGCTCCATGATGTTCGACTGCAGGAACCCGTAGAGACGCAGCCCCGCGTAGAGGCCGACGATGAACGCCAGCGACCAGCGCGAGATCCACCCGATCGACGGGATCATGCGCGCCAGCATGAAGAGCCCGAGAATGAGCGGAATCACGTAAAACAGGTTCTGCTGATGCCCCGCATGCGGGAACTGCGCCGGAAAAAGGCGCCCCCACAGGTTCGTGTCGATCTGCGTCCAGTAATAGGTCGCGATCCAGTAAGACGCGGAGACTCCGACGAACAGATGCTCGGAGAACTTGTAGAACGCGTTGTCCTTGTACAGGTACGAGAAGATTCCGAGGGTCAGAAGCGACCCCATCCAGAATCCGAATCCTATGGCGTGATTCGAAATCCCCCACGAAATAAAGCCGACGGCGACAGCCGTGAGTGCGGCGATTATCCCCAGGGAGACCAGAATCCATACATCTCTAGACATGTTTTCTCCTCCTCCCTAGTTCTGTTTCCGTCGCTGGACGATGTAGGAGATGTTTCCGACCACGATGAAGACCACGATCAGGAGATGCGCGATCGACTGTGCGTCCATGAACTTGGTCGCGTCGTCGGGCGCTTTGACGAGCGTTTCGTACTCGGCCGCGCCTGACATGCCGGCCAGAATCCCGTAGATCTGACCGCCCTTCACATACGGAATGACTTCGTTCACCTGGATGGCCGTGGTTCCCGACGACATCGGGATCTTGTAAGGATCCGCGGCGTAGAGCACCCATTCGACCGTGCCGGGATACCCGGCTGACAGGCTGAAGATGAAGTCGAAATCCTTCACCGAGTAAACGCCTTCCATGATGGCGAGGTCGTTTACGGAGTTGCCGCGGACATCCTGTGTGTAGTTCGCGCGGAACTCGCGCGCAATCCCCTTGATGACCGCTTCGCCTCCCGGCCGGAAGCCGAGGTTCACATAGTCCGTGCCCCATTCGAGCCCGAACTCCTGCTCCGCGGTCCGGTCGAAGACCGTCGTCGACATGAACTGGCCGTCGGGCCAGAGCGCCATGCCCACCACCTGGCATTCCTTGCGGAAGAGCTGGCGCATCAGCGCAATCGCCATCGGTTCGATTTCAGGCTGCGTACTCGGTCCGTACTCGAACGACACCAGAATCTTCGAGCCGTTCTCGAGCGAGTCGATCGCGTTGTACACGTCCTCGGTCGTCGGCGTAGTAATCACCGGCAACTTGAGCGGCGCGAGCAACGGAATGAAGACGGCGAGCCCGATGATCAGAAAGATGATCCGGCGGTCGAGGCTGCCGATGAATTCCCAGAATTTCATTATTCATCCCCCCCGAGGAAGCTCTTCTCGATTCCGAGGATGAAACGAAGCGACGTGGCGACCATGCCGAGACCGATCCCGATCATGATGGCGCGCGCGCCGGCGAGGTTCGGAACGGAGTAGATCCATTCCTGAATCGCCGGCAACTGAAGATAAGGCGGCGCCCACGCGGTCAGGATATGACCGATCGGCACGCGGCCCAGCATCAGAATGATACCGGCGACGAGCAGAAGCGTGGCTTCCGCGTTACGAATGCGAAACGCGCGGTACGAAGCCGACGCCACGAAGAACGCGAGAAGCGCGAACATCGTCGACGAAAGCGGCGTAAACACGTTGAAGAACATCCAGTGGAAGTTGCTTCCTTCGCGCTGCAGATGCGATCCGAGACGAACGGCTTCGTCTTCGACACCCATCTTCGTGAACCCGAAAATGAGCATGACGAAGAAACCGACGATCGTGACGAGCGCGTACTGCCAGTCGTGCTGGCGCGACGTGATCTTCGCGAACTGCAGTTTGAGAAGGTTCAGCCCGCCGAGCACGATCGCGAACACCGCAATGATGTCGAACCACTGCGTCATGTGCACCTGAATCTGATTCAGCGGGGCGTGCGGAATGAACCACTGGAGCAGCGTCAGCATTCCTACTACGAACACAATGAAAACAGGTATTTGTGTTTTCCAGAACATCGTTGCCCTCCTTTACCCGGCTTCCAGCAGGTGGATCATAGTGAAGGGAACGATACCCAGGGCGTTCAGGGTCTCGACAATCGTGCCGACGATGATGATCAGCATGATCATCGCCTTCCCCCAGTCCTGGCCTTTGAGACTCCCGACGAGTTTCGGATCCTGCGAGAGATACGCGCTGGCGGCGAAGAACTCTTCCCCGATCAGCGTGTAATCGCACGCAGTGATAAAGAACGGAAGCTGCGTCGGTGAAGCAGTTCCCGCAATCTGAATGGCGCCGATCGAGTTCCCCGTTTCCGCGAGGATCAGCGATTCGGCGTAGAACTTGCCCTGATAGAAACAGGCGGCCGGTTTCTTGCGAAGCATGATCCCGTCGACGCCCGCCGCGTACGCGAACTGGTCATCGGTGAGATAGTGCACCATATCGTCCTTGAAGAGCTCCGGGCGCCCTTCGGAGAGGTACGACGCCTTACACACTTCGCGCGCGTTCGACATCACGAGCGAGCGCGACACCGGAACTTCGAGCTCCGTTTCGTAGCGCGCCGTCATCTTCGATACGTAGCCGAGGATAATGATCCCGGCGACCGTTTCGACCTGATCGAGATCCATGATGCCCGGCACGTACAGCACCGGCTTGCCCATTTCGGTCGCGCGCCCGACGGCTTCGTCGAACGCTTTCAGTCCCGCTACGGGCCGGAGATAAATCTCGGCGCCGCTCTGCGCTTTGCGAATGAAGAACAGAATGAAAGCGGAAATGAGGATGACCGAGATCAGCATGTTGACGCGTCCGGTGTGGAACCACTGTCCGGTCGCCATCGCGCCGTCGGCCCGTGCTTCGGATCGATTCCCGGCCGAGTCGACGGTCACGACGCGATACTTGTAGACGACGCCGTTTTCGATCAGCGGCGAGTTGTCGCTGTAGGTGATCGTCCGTTCCAGCACGTCCGACGGCTTGATCGTCGTGATCAGGCTGTCGCCGCGATAGATCTCGTAGGTCGCGACGTCGTTTTCGCCCTCGCCGTCGTCCGCCGATCGCTCGAACGTGACGATGAGGGCCTTCCCCGCGTCGTTCGGCGCGTCGTCAGACGCCAGTGCGGTCACCGCGGCCGGTGGTCGGTCCACTACCTGTTGCACGGCCTCCTGCGCCCCGCCCGCATCATCCTGCGCCATCGCCTGGCCGGCGAAGAGCAGAACGAGCATCGTAAGCGCGCTCAGCCATAGCCTTTTTTTCTTCACGGAAACTCCTTTTTTAGGAATCGCCCTGCGAATCGCGCTCTTTCGACCCGAACAGACCGAACAGGCCCCGCTTCGGTTTCCGAGACGCTTTTCGCTTCTTCTTGTTATTACGAATTCTGGTCTGGTGCTCGTCTTCGAGTTCTTCGATCCTCGTCATGAGGCGTTCCACGTTGTCGCGGTCTTCGAGAAGGCGCGACATGCGGTCGTAACCTTCGCCCGGAAAGAGCGAAGTGGCGATCGGCGCGAAAAACACCATCGCCTGGCTGCTTATATAAG
>JABDJQ010000625.1 GCA_013002425.1 Gemmatimonadota bacterium | reverse complement strand
GGGCCGCTCCGTTATGTGTTCGTAACGCCGCAGTCGCACCGGATCCATCACTCGACGCGGGAAGAGCACCTGGACAAGAACTTCGGCGTGATCTTCAGTTTCTGGGATCGTCTTTTCCGGACGCAGGTCGAAGACGCGGATACTTACCCCAAAACCGGGATCCTCGACGAGACGTTTCCGCATGAGAATACGGCGCGCGGGTTCGCGCTGCTGACCACTCCGATCGTGCAGCATCTGTACCCGTTCCGCGCGATCTGGCGCGACTGGCGCGCCAGGCGAAAGGGCACGACGGATCGCGGCCCGCAGGGTACGCCGTGATCGGCTTCCGGCGTCTTCTGCGCGAGCGGGAGCATCATCCGGAGTGGCTGCTCTATCTGATGGCGGCCGCGGTTCCGTTCAGCTTCGCCACGTGGCGCGCACTCCTCAACAATTTCGCGGTCGACGAAGCAGGTTTCACGGGGATCGAGATCGGCATTCTGCAGAGCGTGCGCGAGATCCCCGGATTCCTCGCGTTCGGCGTCATCTTCGTGATCCGTTACATGCGCGAACAGACGGTCGCGCTCCTCTCGCTCGTCATTCTCGGATTCGGGGTCTGCATCACGGGCTTCTCGACGGATGCGACGTGGCTCTACCTCACCACGGTGATCATGTCGATCGGCTTTCACTATTTCGAAGCGGTGAAAACTTCACTCTTCATGCAGTGGGCTCCGAAAGAACAGGCGCCGGTCATCATGGGCAAGATCGTGTCGGCGGGTTCGATCTTTTCGATCGTGAGCTTCGGGATCGTGTGGCTGGCGTTCGAGTGGCTTCATGTTTCGTTCAACCCGGTGTACCTCCTGGGCGGCGGTCTCACGATCGCGATGGTCGTGCTCGGCCGCGCCCTTTATCCGTACTTTCCCCAGCACGTCGAACAGAAGAACGAGATCGTGCTGAAGCGTTCGTACTGGCTCTATTATGCGCTCACGTTTCTTTCGGGCGCGCGCCGCCAGATTTTCGTCGTGTTCGCGGGGTTTCTGCTCGTGGAGAAGTTCGGGCTTTCGGTCGGCGCGATGTCGCTGCTCTTTCTCGCGACGACGACGATCATGGCCGTGCTCGCGCCGATCGCGGGGCGCTGGATTCGCGATTACGGGGAACGGAACGCGCTGATCGTGGAGTACGTGGGGCTCGTGATCGTGTTTCTCGGGTATGCGGTCGCGGGCAGTGTGGCGGTCGTGGTCGCGCTCTACCTGCTCGACAACCTGCTGTTTTCGCTGTCGACATCCATCAAGACGTATTTCCAGAAGATCGGCGAACCGGAAGATTTCGCCGCAACCGCCAGCGTCGGCTTCACGATCAATCACATCGCGGCAGTCGGGATACCGGTCGTGTTCGGTTTGCTCTGGGCGCGGTCACCATCGATGGTCTTTCAGATCGGGGCGGGACTGGCGGCGATCTCACTCGTGATCTCGTGTCTCGTGCCGCGACACCCCACGCGGGAAACGCGGGTCACGCTGCCGTTCCCCACGCGCGAAGCGTCAGGCAGAGTCCGCCCGTAGCCTGCTACACGCGGGCCGCGCCGTCCGTCACACGGGACCGGCGCATGGCGCGATACTCGCGGATGAGGCCGCGCAATCTGCCGAGTTCGATTCCGGCGTGAAGCTTCGCGCGGGGTGATAGCGCGAGCGTGTAACGAAGCCAGGCGCTGACCACGGCGCGCGTCAGGTAGCGGGGCGCGCCGAACAGATTCGCGCCGCCCGGGTGCCCGCTCTTGACGGCTTCCATGCGTCCGGCCCGCATCGCGCGCCCGAAAAGCCACGGCGCACCGAGCTGTTCGTCCCGGATCTGATGTTCGACGGACGCCCGCGGTAGATAGACCGGTTCGTGTCCGGCGGCTTCCAGCCGCGCCGTGAACTCCGTTTCGCTTCCCATCACGTAATCCGTACCGTTCGGGCCGAACGCGGGATCGAACGACCATCCGCCCGAGAAGAG
>JABDJQ010000601.1 GCA_013002425.1 Gemmatimonadota bacterium | reverse complement strand
GAAAGGGTTGCGGCGAAAAGCAAGAGACAGGCAACGGCGAATCGCATGGAAAACCTCGTTCGAGAGTACACGTTCACAGGTACGGAGCGTCGGGGGGTGCCCTCATTATACCGCTTTCGGCGGGCGGCCGCCATCCCGGTACCGGCAGAAGGCGGATCTGTCCGCTACTCGTGGCGCAGGGCCGCGATCGGTTCGAGGCCGGCGGCGCGGCGGGCGGGAAGAATGCCGAACAGGATGCCGACGGCAATGCTGAATACGACGGCAAGCACGATCGAACCGAACGTGACCACGGTTTCCCAGTTCGCCCAGTACGAAAACGCGAACGACCCGAACCCGCCCAGCATGATCCCCAGGAATCCGCCGAGCAGACAAAGAACGACGGCTTCCAGCAGAAACTGCTGCAGGATGTGGCCGGGCGTCGCCCCGAGCGCCTTGCGAAGACCGATCTCGCTCGTGCGTTCCGTAACGGATACGAGCATGATGTTCATGATGCCGATGCCGCCGACGAGCAGGCTCACGGCCGCGATGCCGCCGAGAAGATACGTGAACGTGCGGCTCATCTCTTCGGCCATGTTCAGGAACTCCGTGCGATTGCGCACGCGGAAGTCGTTCTCTTCGCCCGGTCTGATGCCGTGTTCGCGGCGCAGAATCTGCTCCGCTTCGATCGTGGCGAGCGCGAGGTGGGATGGCGAAGCGGCCTGAATCGTCACGGAGTTCAGGAGGTCGGTGCCGAAAACGCGGAACTCGGAAGTGCGGATCGGAATAAAGACCATTTCGTCGCGGTTCCGCCACGAGCCTTCCGATCCCTTCTCCTTCAGGACGCCGATCACTTCGAACGGGGATCCGTCGACCCAGACCTGCGTACCGAGCAGCGTGGGAGCGGGCGTTTCGAGCATCATCGGAATCATCGATCCGATCACGGCCACGCGTTTGCGCGCCCCGTTGTCCGCTTCCGTGAAAACGCGCCCGAGGTCGATCTCGTAGCTCTGTACCGTAAAGTAATTCGGCGTCGTCCCGACAACCGCTACGTTTGCGTTCTTTTCGTTCTTCTTGATCTGCAGGGAGCGCGACTGCTCGGGCACGACCTCGATGATGCTCTCGGCCTCCGCGAGCGCCGCGGCGTCATCCGTCGTGAGGTCTCTGCGCTCTTCGCCCGCGCGGCCGCGATGATACGACTGACCCGGGTAGATCGACAGGTTGCTTGTGCCGAGCTGCTGCATCTGGCGCTGCACCTGCTGCTGCGCGCCCTCGCCGAGCGCGACCATCGTAATCACGGAAGCCACTCCGATCACGATTCCGAGCATCGTGAGCAGAGAACGAATCTTGTTCGACCAGATCGCGGCCATCGCGACCCGCAGTATTTCGCGAAGAATCATGATTCGTCCCTCAGCCCGACCGGCGACCGGGGAGTCCCCCGCCGCGCAGGCGCTGAATGCGGTTGTTGAATTCGGTCTGCGATCGAATGAGTCCCGGCGTCGGAAGGATGAGTACGGAGTCGCCCGGAGCAACCCCTTCGATCACTTCGGTGTAGTCGAGATCCGTCATCCCGGTCTTGATTTCGAACGGCTTGATCTCGGCCCCTTTCTTTACGAACACGAAGAACGAGGGGCCGTTGCCGGATTTCCCGCCGGGCCGTCCGGCGGCGCTTTCCGCGCCCGGGCCGCCGCCGGGGCGGCCTCCCCCTCCGGGACTGCCGGCGGGCAGGCTTCCGCTTTCAGGACGGCCGCCGCCTTCCCGGCTGCGTCCTCCGCCCGGGCCGCTCATCTTCATATCGCCGCCGCCTCCGCCGTCCGCAGGTTCGATTCCGAGGAACACGAGCGTGGCGGGCATGTCGCGCGGCTGGCGCAGCGCCGAATTCGGCACGGTGACCACATCGAGCCGCTCGCCGAGATGAAACGCCACTTCCGCGCTCATCCCCGGCCGCAGAAAGCCTCCCGTGTTCACGATCCGGACGAGCGCCGGAAACATCGTGACGCTTCGCTCCGTTTCGCCGACGGGTTCGATCTTCGCCACGACCCCCTCGAAACTGCGGTTCGGGTACGCGTTCACGCTGATTTCGACGGTCATTCCGGCCTCGATGCGGCCGATGTCGGTTTCGTCGATCAGCGCGCGCACCTGCACCGTATCGAGATTCGCGAGCGTAAGCAGAACGGTGCCGCCGCCGACGTCACGCGTGGCGGATGAAATCACGCTCCCCACTTCCACGTTCTTCGCGATCACGACGCCGCGGACGGGCGAACGGAGTTCGGTGTCTTCGTAGGCGATGCGCGCATCTTCGAGCGCGGCACGGGCGCGTACGAGCGACGCCTTCTCGACCGCAACGGCGAGTTTCGAGGCTTCGTAATCCTGTTCGGTGATCGACCCGTTGGCGTAGAGCCGCTCGGAACGTTCGAGTTCCGCCTCGGAGTTCGCGAGGCTCGCTTTCCCGACTTCGAAATCGGCTTCGGCCTGGTGCAGCGAGTTGCGCGGGGAGCGACGGTCGATGCGCACGAGCAGATCCCCGGGCGCGACACGGCTTCCGGTTTCGACCGCGAGATCGATCACTTCGCCCGAGGCTTTCGACTTCACTTCGACCGTGGTCACGGGCTCGATCTCTCCGGAAGCGCTGGCCGTGAGTACGATATCCCGATTCGCGACCGCCACGCTTCGATACACCGGGTCGGGCGCCTCGGCGCCTCCGCATCCCGTGGCGAGCGCAGCCAGCGTGAACAGCGCCCCCGCACGCACGAAGCTCGTCTTCGACTCATCTTTCATTGATAGGATCCTTCCGGGATCGCGGCCGGCATCCGGCGCGAAGAACGTCTTTGACACGGACCGCAATGGTCCGGGAAACTGTATGCATGAAGATCAGCGCCGTCATCCTCAGTGCCTGTCTGACCCTTTCCGCATGCGCGGCCGAACGCCGCATCACGGGAATCCAGGAGGCAAGCGGCATCGCCCGCGCGGGTGACGAACTCCTGATCGTCGGCGACGAAGAGGCCGGCGTCTACTACCGGTTCCCGATTCCGCGCGAACTGCCCGACTCGACCGCGCGTTCGGGCGCGGCCGGCCCGCGGGGATTCCGTATCCCTCTCCACCCCGAAAACCTGAAACGGATCACCTGGAATCAGGGAGCCGTCGCGATCGACCAGGAATCCATCGGCGTGCTGGCCGACGGCCGGGTCGTGATCCTGTCCGAGAGGCTGCGCGCCCTCTGGGGGGCTGACGGCGTGATCGCCGAGTACCCGGGCGCTCTGGCAGAAACCGGAGGCCGCGGACTCGAGGGGCTCGCGATCCGGCGGGACCCGCTCGGCGGCTCCCGTGTCGCCGTTCTCTGGGAAGGAGGCTATCCCAGCTTCAGGGGGCTTCCTGCCGCGCTCCGGAACGCCGCCGGTCGCAGCGCCATGAACCCTGTCATCGTAACGCATCGCATCGAATCGGGGGAGAGGGGAATCACCGTAACCGAGGGGCCCGATGTCGTACGAATCGAACTGCACGTGCCTCATCCCGCCTCGGGGGACGAGCCTGTCGCGCAGCGATTCCGGGCGCCCGACTTCACGTGGTACCGCTTCCCCGATACCCCGGGAGAGGAGTGGGGATTCCTCGTGCTTCTCAGTTCCTCGTATTCGATGGCGCCCCCGCCCGGTTCGATCGAAGAGTGCCCCGAGCAGGACCTCGAGACAGGGGAGCCGCTCCGTTTCTGCTTCAAATGGCTGCAGCGATTCGACAGCAGCGGCATGGCGTGGGGCGAACCGCTCGATCTCACCCGCGTTCTTCCAGGAGATATCTGCGATGCCAACTGGGAGGGAATCGACTGGTACTACGGCAAGCGCGGCGCGAGCGAACGCGCCGTGGTTCTCACTTATGAGCGGACGGCGGCCGATCTGAGCGAAGCGTACGTTCTGATTCTTCCCGCGGGCTGGTAGCGACCGCTACTGCACGAGCCCTTTCTCGATGGCGAAGCGAACGATATCCGCGTTCGACTCGAACCCCATCTTCTTCATGATGCGCGCGCGATACGTGCTCACGGTCTTCGAGCTGATCTTCAGTTCCTCCGCGATCGATTTCGAAGAGTGACCGGAAGCGAGCGCGGTCATCACCTGGAACTCCCGATGCGACAGTGACT
>JABDJQ010000045.1 GCA_013002425.1 Gemmatimonadota bacterium | reverse complement strand
CCTTTGTATTGCTGAAAATACGTGGTTTCAAAACGCTCGTGGTCGCCGTAGATGGTGCGCATTTGGCCGGGCCAAGGGCCTTTCATGGCCAGCACGCCGCTGACGTCGTTGCCTTCGATAATAGTGCCTTTTTCCGGCTCCAGTATTACCGGCTCTACGCCAAAAAATGGAAAGGTCGCCGAGCCGGGTTTGAGCGGTGTGGCGCCGGGCAGTGGTGTGATGAGAATGCCGCCGGTTTCGGTCTGCCACCAGGTGTCGACGATGGGGCAGCGCTCTTTGCCGATGACGCGGTAGTACCACATCCAGGCTTCGGGGTTGATCGGTTCGCCGACCGAGCCGAGCAGTCGTAGCGACGTCAGGTCATGGGCTTTCGGATGTGCGTCGCCGAGGCGGATGAAGGTTCGGAGCGCCGTCGGGGCCGTGTAGAAGATCGAGACGCCCCACTTTTCGATCAGGTCCCACCAACGATCGGGCCCCGGATGGGTCGGCGTGCCTTCGTACATGACCGTCGTCGCCCCGTTCGCGAGCGGGCCATAGACCACGTATGAATGGCCCGTGATCCAGCCGATGTCCGCGGTGCACCAGTACGTATCTTCTTCTTTCAGATCGAAGACCATGCGCGACGTGTAATAGGTGCCCACCATATAGCCGCCGGTCGTGTGCAGCACGCCCTTCGGCCTGCCGGTCGACCCGCTCGTATAGAGAATGAAGAGCGGGTGCTCGGCGTCGAGCTTCTCGGCAGGGCAGTCCGGACTCGCTTCGGCCATGAGGTCGTGCCACCAGTGATCCCGCCCCCGCTTGAACCCTACGTTCTCCTTCGTTCTCTGATAGACGATCACGCTCTCGACCGTCTTGCACTTCCTCATGGCTTCGTCGACCGTCTCTTTGAGCGGCACGATTTTGCCGCGTCTGTATCCGCCGTCGGCCGTGATGACGAGCTTCGCGGCCGCGTCATTCACGCGGTCGGCGATCGCGCGGGCGCTGAAGCCGCCGAAGATGATCGAGTGGGTCGCGCCGATCCGCGCGCACGCCAGCATCGCGATCGCGAGTTCCGGCACGAGCGGCATGTAGATCGCCACGCGGTCGCCCGGTTCGATGCCGCGCGCTTTCAGCACGTTCGCGAACTTGCACACTTCGCGGTGCAGCATCTGATACGTGAGCGTTCGTTCCTCGCCCGGCTCGCCTTCCCAGACGATCGCGGCCTTGTTCCGGCGCCAGGTCTTGCAGTGGACATCGAGGCAGTTGTACGAAAGGTTCGTCTTTCCGCCGACGAACCACTGCGCGTGCGGCGGTTTCCAGTCGAGTGTTTTCGACCACTTGCGGAACCAGTGCAGCTCCCCCGCGATCCGGTTCCAGAAGCCGTCGCGATCCTCGATCGATTCTTTGTAGAGCTTTTCGTATTCCTCGACCGATCCCACCCGCGCTTTCGACTGGAAGAGCGGGTCGGGCTCGAAGAGCCGCTTTTCTTTCAACAGAGACTCGATGTCCTTCCGACTCATTATTCCTCCGAATTCATTTTCGAATCAAACTCCGACTACGCAATTCCTGATTCCTGGTTCCTGATTCCTGTTTCCTGGCTCTTGATTCCTGGTTCCTGATTCTTAACTCCTGATTCCCATTCCTGATTCCTATCCTACTCCAATTCTCTTTCCGTTTCTTCTCGCGTGCGAAGCGGCGTTGCCGGGGCAGGCGGGCGTGACGATCCCCGCAGCCTGAGCCCCATTGGAGGACCGGGGGCACGGCGTCCCGGTTTCGCGGATCTCCATCCACGGTCCGACAGGGCGAAGGC
>JABDJQ010000044.1 GCA_013002425.1 Gemmatimonadota bacterium | reverse complement strand
TGGTCGAGCCGATCGCGCTCGCGTTTTCCACGAGCTCTTCGGGCGCCACTCTCCCCGTCACGCTCCGCACGCTCGAGAAAGAAGTGGGAGTTTCGAACCGCGTTACGTCGTTCGTGATTCCGATGGGCGCGACCGTCAACATGGACGGCACCGCGCTTTACGAATGCGCCGGCGTTCTCTTCATCGCTCAAGTTCTCGGTATCGACCTCACGCTCGCACAGCAGGCGCTCGTCGTCCTCACCGCTCTGCTCGCCTCGATCGGCGCGGCGGCCGTCCCGAGCGCGGGCCTCGTCATCATCTTTCTCGTGCTCGACGCCGTAAACCTGCGCGGGCCCGAGGTCGAGGCGATCGTGGGTACGATGCTCGCGATCGACCGGCCGCTCGACATGTTCCGCACGGCCGTCAACGTGTTCAGCGACTCGTGCGGAGCAGCAATCATCGCCCGCTCCGAGGGCGAAGAAAACGTGGATATCGCCTGATGGAACTGATTCTTCCTCTCTGGTTCGTATTCGGCATCATCGGCGCCTGGATCGCGACGACAAAAGGTCGCTCCGGGTGCGGCTGGTTTCTGATCTGCGGGCTGCTCGGTCCGATCGGCATTCTGATCGCGGCGATCATCAAGAAGAAGGGCTGAGGCAGCCCGAGCGGGCCGAGCGCATTCTGTGCGGCCCGCGGCCTGTGCGAGCTGAAACGCCGGCTTGATTTTCCGATCCCTCTTGACGCGCACGCACGCCATCGCCTACGCTTTGTGTACAAATGATTTCACGTTTCTTCGGGCTCTTCAGGGAAAACGGTGCAAGACCGTTGCGGGCCCGCCGCTGTAACCGGGGACGAAACCTGCAGTTCAGCCACTGTGACATTGTCATGGGAAGGCGCAGGAAGTAGAACGATCCGGGAGCCAGAACACCTACCCGAAGAACCAGCCGATGCAGGCTCGAGGACCGTGCCCGCATCCGGTATTCATCATGCAGACCGATGTTTTCAGACGCCCGGCGCGGTTTCCGCGTGCCGTGTTCCGTCTCGTCTTGACGTTCCTGTTGTGCGCGGAGGCGGCGGAGTGCGCGCGCGCCGAGGGCAGTGAGCGCGCAGGTGAGCAGCTGGTTCCCCCGGACGAGGTTGCGGGCGCAACCGGCAGTGTATTCGCCGACACCGTCGACGTGCCGGCCTCCGCAATCGAGCGCCGGGAGCAGGCGATTCGCTCCCCCTACCCCGTAACGTGGGTCGACTTCGCGGCCGGTGGCGCGAACCTGCACGGCCTTTCCGATCTTCTCGAAAGCGTCCCCGGCGTGCGGGTGAAGCGGTACGGCGGTTTGGGGGCGATCGCGACGCCGTCGGTGCGCGGGAGCGGGGCGAGCCAGGTCGAAGTATTCCTCGACGGAGTGCCGATGAACTCGGCGCAGTGG
>JABDJQ010000568.1 GCA_013002425.1 Gemmatimonadota bacterium | reverse complement strand
CAACTTCACAGGGAGACGATCGATCGCGAACGCATGAAGCAGGAACTCGAACTCGCGCGTGAGATTCAGCTGCAGCTTCTTCCTCCCTCGACGCCGTCACTCCCCGGCATCGACATCGCATCCCTCTACGTGATCTCGGAAGAAGTCGGGGGCGACTACTACGACTACGTGCCGGCCCCGGACGGCTCGCTCGGGCTCGTGGTCGCGGACGCGATCGGCCACGGCGTTTCCGCGGCGCTCCTGATCTCGGCGGTGCAGGCGTCGTTCCGGGCGGAAACGCGCATTTCCGCGTCGCCCGGCGCGTCGCTCGAAAAGGTGAACCGCCAGATGCAGGAGCGGAATACGAGCGGACGTTTCGTGACGATCTTCTACGGTATGTTCGATCCCGGCCGCGGCCTGCTCACCTACGCCAACGCCGGCCATCCCCCCCCGGTCGTGGTTCACGCAGACGGCTCCCATCACGACCTCGGCGAGAGCGATCTGATTCTCGGAGTCGATGCGGCGGTCGCCTATCGAGAGCACTCTTTCCCGCTCGAAACGGACGACGTGCTCGTGCTCTTCACCGACGGCATCACGGACGAACCGAACGCCCACGACAGGAGCTTCGGCCGGGAGCGCCTGGTCGATATCATCCGGGAACACCGGGCCGGGAGCGCGGCCGAAATCTGCGACGCCCTCCACGGAGAGGTCATCGGCTTCCTCGGGGAGAACCCGACGGACGATCTCACTCTACTCGTTCTGAAATACAGGAAAGACGCCGGCTCCTGACGGGTTCCCGCGTTATATCACCGGCGTCCGTCGATCCCTTCTGATTCCTCTCATCTCTCCAGAAATCTGGCAAGATATTTACCGGTGCGCCTAGAAACTGGTCGGTTTCTGCACACTTCCTGAACCTCCCTGCTTGCCCTAACCTCATACTAGAAAGCTATTTACCGCGATTCCCGCGCATTGGCACTCCCTATGCAGTTGATATCGGTTGCCGTGAAATCAGGGGAGGCCCATGAGGCCGCAGATCGAGAGGGGTGATGCCTATGTGTGCCAGGTCAGTCGATCCATCCACCGAATACCCGGAAAGAGGAGAGACCAATCATGGCATTCAAGATAGCCATCATTCTGTTCACGTTCTGGGGCCTGGCGGACATCCTGTACTGGATGCGCTAGCCGGTTCCACGGATTCGTAGAGAGATGCAGGGAGGGAAACCGATGAGAGAATGGGCGAAAGCAGGCTGGTTCGGTTTGCTGGCAGGCAGCTCTGTCGGGGGGATTCTCTTCCACTGGTTCGAACGGGGGCTCCCGACCCCCTTCCGGTTCGGGCCGCTGTTTTAGATCGACCGGGTGGGGGTGAGCGACGTGCTACCCAAATCGTCGCCACCCCCGAGCACCGGTCATGAGCCTTCGACACCTCCGCGCGATTTTTCCTGACGACAGAGATGTTCGATTCTGAGGAGAAGACGACGAGCAACCAGTATCGTCTCCTCCATCGACTCATCGGCGACCTGCGCTGCCAACCGGAGCTGCGCAGCCGCATCTTCAACACGTCCTTCTTCCCGTAACTTCCGATATCGGTTCATGTAGTCAGCGATCAACCGCCTCTTGGAGTGCAGCCCCCCGCGAGGGTATTCGTGTCCTTCCACTGGCGTGTCTCCTTGTTCCATGAGGTGTGGTTTTGCAAGGAGCGGGCCGTTTAGAAACCGCGGCCAGGAGCGCGGAATAGGGTAATTCAGTACGAAATCGGATCAAACGAGGACGGCAAAAGCGGGGCAAATGACCCGACCGTGGGGTTTCTCGCGGGGAAATCGAGCCGGCTTCGGCCATGTGCGGCGCAGGGTCGGTCAGGAAGGGATGACGAGATGGATCTGCGGGGGCCGGTGATCCCAGTCGAGGCGACTCCCCCGTTCACGGAGCATCGAGGCCAGAAGCTGCAGTCCCTGCCAGCGGGGCTCCCAGGAGGCCGCTGCGGAGGCTCCGGTCCTGCGGAACGTGACCACGTGGCAACCTGTCCGCGAAAGCACGCGAAGACCGATAGACGCGCTCCCACCGAGGTTTGCGCCGATTTCGTCGGCGAGAATGCGGGTCGCGGCCACGTAGAAGGCACGGTCGCCTGTCACGGGAAGCGGCAGGTCGGTATCGAACCGGATTTCGACGGCGGGATCGCCGGGAGAGCGCGGACGCTCCCTGAGGTCGTGCATGACGTTTCTGAGGTCGAACACGCCGGTCGCGGCGGCCGATTCGCCCCCCGAGCACGACCAGAGTTCCAGAAACGTCTCGATCGTGCCGATTTCGGCCAGCGAGGCGCGGATCCACGCCGCCGTGGTCCGTTCGTGCCCCGGCTCGAGAGCCGTCAGGCCGCAGTGAAGGTGCGTGCGCGCCTTGCGGCACGTCGCGGCCAGGTCGCGGGCCAGAGGCCCCGGGTCGCTCACCTCCATCCGGGCGATCGCGAGTGGGGATTCCCCGCTCACGCGATCCCCAGGGCTTCGCGGGCATATGCGCGCTTGCTGCGTTCCCGGGCGTTGCCGACCTTGGCGATGGCCTGATGCTCGTGGCGCGCCGAAACCAGCACTTCCTGGTTCGGACGGAGCTTCGCGCGCAGGCGCGAGATCGCTTTCGTGTGAATCTGGGAGACCCGCGATTCGGAGACACCCAGAATCGAACCGATCTCTTTCAGCGTCATCTCTTCGTAGTAATAGAGGATCAGGACGAGCCGCTCGCGCTCGGGCAGCATGTCGAGCGAGCCGTCGACCACTTTTCGCATCTTCTGCACTTCCAGAACGGCGACCGGATCCACCTGGTTGTGGTCCTGCACCGTATCGTGAATCTTCGTCGGGGAGTTGCCGTCGTCCGAAGAGCACTGTTCGTCGAGCGAAAGCAGCGTCGCTCCGCGCACGTCTTCGAGCAGATGGAAGTAATCGCGCATTTCGATCGACATCTCGCTCGCCACTTCCTCGTCGGAGGCGGCGCACCCCTTGCGCGCTTCGATCTTGCTGTAGGCGTCTTCCAGCTGGCGCGCCTTCCTGCGCACCGACCGCGGCACCCAGTCCATCGAGCGGAGTTCGTCGAGCATGGCGCCCCGGATCCGCGAAATCGCGAACGTGGAGAACTTGTTGTCGCGGCCCGGGTCGTACCGGTTCACGGCGGTCATGAGCCCCATCGTTCCCGAACCGATCAGGTCATCGATCTGAACGGACGGCGGAAGCCCCACGGCGAGGCGGCCGGCTACGTACTTGACGAGCGGCATGTACTCCACGATCAACTGATCGCGCAGTTTCTTCGCCCCGGACTTCTTGAACTTCCGCCATACGATTTCGATCTGATCCATGCTTGTCCCCCTGCCTGAGTTTCTTGATTGGCAAGGTCATACATGAGCAACCGTGGTGCCATTTCGGTACCTTTTGGAAGAAAGGCGTAATTCGTTACTGTTTAAGCAGTTATGAGAGTGGTTCGTGAGGGGGTTCGAAGAGACGATCGGATGAATTCTGTTCAGATTGCGAGCAGATAAAACGAGGTTTCGTCGTAAACGACGCTTTTGCAGAAGATTACGAGATCTGATCGAGAGTGATCAGAAACCATGCACTGGTAAATTTCCGACCACTTAGTTCGGCGTACTCGCAAGCGCGCCTTCGTCGAGGCGCCGCACCTTCTCCCGGAGCGTCTGACGCGAGATGCCGAGCGCCTTCGCCGCTTTCGTCTTGTTGCCGCGCGCCCAGGCGAGGGTTTGCCGGACCGCCTGCAGCTCCAGCTCTCTTAATGTAATCGGCACGAAGTCGCCTTCCCTTTCGCTCTGCTGCATCATGGGCATCATGTCGTGGGGCATATCGATGGGGATTTCGTGCAACAGGATGCGATCTTCGTCCTCGAGAAGAATGGCGCGCTCCAGCACGTTTCTGAGCTCGCGGACATTGCCGGGCCACACGTAGTTCTGCAGGCGCTTCCGCGCGGTCGGTGAGAGCCCGCGGATATTGCGCCCGAGCTCCCGGTTGAAAAAGTCGATGAAGTAACTCGCGAGGATCGGAATGTCCTCGGGGCGTTCGCGAAGCGGCGGAATATAGATCGGGACGACATTCAGACGGAAGAAGAGATCCTGACGGAAGCGACGCTCGGCGACCGCCTTCTGCAGATCCTGGTGCGTCGCCGCGATGATGCGCAGCTGTACTTCGATGTCTTCGGTGCCGCCGACACGCTTGAAC
>JABDJQ010000553.1 GCA_013002425.1 Gemmatimonadota bacterium | reverse complement strand
GTGTGCATGACCTCGGGGTGGAACTGGACGCCGTATCGCCGGGCGCGCACGTTCGCGATCGCCGCGGTCGCGAGGTCGGCCGTCGAGCCGATGCGTTCGTATCCTTCGGGGAGCGCGGTCACGCGGTCCCCGTGGCTCATCCAGACCTGTCCGCCCGATTCCAGGCCCTGAAACAGGGGCGCGTCCTTTTCGAAGTGGATTTGCGCCGGGCCGAATTCCATTTCGCCGCCTCCCGCCACTTCGCCGCCGTCGGCGCCGGCGAGAAGCTGCATGCCGTAGCAGATGCCGAGTACGGGACCCTCGTAGCGGGAGAACCACGCGGGGAGCTTCGGCGCGTTTTCCGCAAACACCGAAGAGGGTCCGCCCGAAAGGACGACTCCCTTCAGGGACGCGTCGTTCGCAGTTTCGTCCCCGCCGAAATCGGGCGGTTCGATGCGGCAGAAGATGTTGGCCTCGCGCACGCGCCTCGCGATGAGCTGCGTGTACTGGCCGCCGTAGTCGAGTATCAGAATCCATTCGGTTGACAAGAGTGCGTCGCTCCTAGTGCCGGAAATGGCGCATGCCGGTGAATACCATGGCGACGCCGAGCCTGTCGGCCGCGTCGATGACTTCCTGATCGCGGATGGACCCCCCGGGTTGAATGACGGCCGCAGCACCGCCGCCCGCCGCCTGCTCCACGCCGTCGGCGAACGGGAAGAAGCCGTCCGAAGCGACGGCGCTGTTCGTGAGGTCGTGTCCCGCGCCCCTGCCCTTGCGAACGGCGAGTTCGGCCGAGTCGACGCGGCTCATCTGGCCGGCGCCGATCCCGAGCGTCGCCCCGTCCTTCACGAACACGATCGCATTCGAACGAACGTGCTTCGCGACTTTCCACGCCGTTTCCAGATCGCGCCATTCTCCGGGCGTCGGTTTGCGCTTCGTCGGCACGGTCCATTCTTCGCGCGTTTGCTTCGCTCTGTCGGGGTCCTGCGCGAGATAGCCGGCGCCGATCGTGCGAATCGTGACACGCCGCCCCCCCGCTTCCGACGGGCTCTTCGACGTGACCTGCACGAGGCGCAGTTTCTTCTTCCTGCCGAGGCGCGCTTCGGCATCGTCCGTGAAGGAATGCGCGAGGACGACTTCGAGGAAATGCTTCGCGAGCAGTTCCGCCAGCGCGCCGTCCACCGGGCCGTTCACCGCGACGACGCCGCCGAACGCGGAGACAGGATCGCACGCGAGCGCTTTCTCGTACGCGCCGACATGCGAGACGCCGACGGCCGCGCCGCACGGATTGCCGTGCTTGATGATGGCAACCGCGGGCTCGTCCCATTCCTCGACGAGCTCCCAGGCCGCATCGCCGTCGAGGAGGTTATTATAAGAGAGTTCTTTTCCCTGAAGAGGCGTCAGAGACAGTCTCGCCCCGTCGTCCTCGTACCAGCCGGCCGTTTGATGCGGGTTCTCGCCGTAACGAAGCGTCTGGCGGAGCCGCGCCGAGAGCGCAATCGCTTCGTCCCCCGCGAACCATCCGGAAATCGCCCGGTCGTACCGCGTGACCGCAGCGAAGGCGCCGGCCGCAAGTGATGCACGGTACTCGTTGTCGAAGCCGCGCGTGTCTTCTCCGGTCAGGCGATCGAGAAACTCCGGATACTGGGCGGGGTCGTGCAGCACGAGAACGTCTTCGTGCGATTTGGCCGCGGCCCGCACGAGCGACGGGCCGCCGATGTCGATCTTTTCGATGATGGACTGCCTGTCGCCGCCGCTCCGCACGGTTTCCTCGAACGGGTAGAAGTTGACGACGACGAGGTCGATCGGTCGTATTCCGTGCTGCGCCATCTCCTTCGGGTCCGTCGCGTGCGAGCGTCGCCCGAGAATGCCGCCGAATACGTTCGGGTGCAGCGTCCTCACGCGCCCTCCCAGCATCTCGGGAAAGCCTGTTACGGCATCGATCGGGGTGACAGCGATTCCTTCGTTCCCGAGCAGGGTCGCCGTCCCTCCCGTCGACACGATCTCGACCCCGCGTTCGCGCAGCGCGCCCGCGAGCGGCACGAGTCCCTCCTTGTTCGAAACGGAGAGAAGCGCGCGCTTGATACTGGTCATGACTGTTGTTCTCCGGTCTCTTCGAGGGCCTGCGCGTCACCGGTCAGAATGGTGAGGATTTCGCGGTAGAGCGCGGCCGTCCTCGCCACGACCTCGTCAGGAAGCTTCGGCGGCGCTCCCTCGCCCTCAAACTGTTGTGACAGTAGATATTCACGCACGTACTGTTTGTCGTAGCTCTCCTGCCGCTTTCCGGGTTCGTAGCGGTCGGCCTTCCAGAAACGGGACGAGTCGGGCGTCAATACTTCGTCGATCAGCGTGATCGTACCGTCGATCCTGCCGAATTCGAACTTCGTGTCCGCGATCAGAATGCCGCGCTCGGCCGCGATGGCCGATGCCGTTTCGAAAAGCTCGAGGGAGAGATCGCGCAGCCGAACCGCTTCGTCGCCGAGCGACTTCTTCATCTCCTCGAACGAGACGGGGATATCGTGTCCCTCTTCCGATTTCGTGGTCGGTGTGAAGATCGGCTTCGCGAGCCGCTCGGACAATGCGAGTCCCGGGGGGAGTTCCACGCCCGAAACCGCCCCCGACTTCACGTAGTCCTTCCAGCCCGAGCCTGTCAGGAAGGCGCGCACGACACATTCGAACGGAAACACCTCGGCCTTGCGTACGAGGACCGAGCGGCCGCGCAGTTCTTCGCCCGCGTCACGGAACGGAGCGGGATACTCGAGCGGATCGTCGCTCAGGATGTGATTCGGAACGAGATGACGGAACCGCCCCATCCAGAATTTCGTGAGCGTGTTCAGTACGATCCCCTTCCCGGGGACGAGGCTCGGAAGGATCGCGTCGAACGCGGAAATGCGGTCGGTCGTGACGAGAATCATGCGGTCGCCGAGGTCGTACAGATCCCGGACTTTGCCTGACTTCGTGGGACGCACGGAGAGAGGAGTCATGAGCGCGAGGTCTCCTCTTCGTGAAAGCGAAGGCGGCGTCCTTCGACCACGTAGGGCACGGTGAGCACTTTTCGAATGGCTTCGGGATAGAGGCGGTGCTCCGCCTCGAGAATGCGGTTCGCGAGTGCGTCGCGGTCGTCGTTCGCGTGAACGGTAACGGCGCTCTGTGCCACGATCGGGCCCGTGTCGATCCCCTCGTCGACGAGATGCACGGTCGCCCCCGCGACGCGGACGCCGTGACGGAAGGCCTGCCCCTGCGCGTCGAGCCCCGGAAAGGCCGGAAGCAGCGACGGATGGATGTTCAGCACGGGGCCTTCGAAGGAGCGGAGGAACGATCGGGAGAGAATCCGCATGAAGCCCGCGAGCACCAGGCAGCGGATAGCGCGTTCGGCCAGCGCGGCCAGAATCGTGGTTTCGGCGTTGCTCGAGAGGCGCGGTCCTTTGCGGTCGGGATCGATCGCGATCGCCTCGATGCCGGCCTCGCGCGCGACGCCGAGCGCGGGCGCCTTCTGAACGTCAGACAGGACGAGCGCGACCTCCGCCGGCCAGGCAGGGTCCTTCATCGCTTCGAGTATGGACTTGAGGTTGCTTCCGCGCCCGGAGGCGAGGACCGCAATCGCGGAACGGTGCACTGCTCACGACCCTGATTGTTCCGTAAAGACACGTATCGCGAACCGGCCTGTGGTCTGGCCGTCCTCCGGGGAGGCAAGGTGACTGTCGGCCAGGCTCGCGTCGATTCGGAGATGACCTCTCCAAAGATAGCCCACGCCGACCGTGAGATAAAGTTCGTTTCGCTCGATCGGGTTGCCCGAATTCTCGAGATCGCGAAGGATGGCCGCGTGCTCGTCGCTTCCGCCCAGATTCGAGGCATCGAACTGGGAGTACAGCCCGCCGCGGAAAGTCCATGCGGCCCCCCGGTCCCACTCCGTGCCGAGGGAGATCTGGGCCATGTCGCTGTAATCCAGTTCCTTCTCCGTGTCGTCGAAAATGCTCCATCGCGTGAAGCTGACGTCCCCCACGAAACGCAGGGTGGGACCGCGGCGCCATAGCGCCCCGGCCTGCACCGTGAGCGGCGTTTCGTCCGTGACCTCCCGGTCGACGTCACTGTGCGCGCAGGTGAACCAGACGTCCGAACGGAGCGTGCTGGTCATGTTCGAGTTCGTGAAGACGGAGGCGCCCAGATCGAGGTTCGGCGTGGCGCGAAAGAAACCGCCGAGAGAGAAGCGGATCGCCGTTCCCTTGTTCGTGCTCGCTTCGGCGTCCAGGAAACCGTCGGCGATCTGCTGATCCGTCGGCGGCGCTCCGGTCGCGTCGCACCCCGCCGCGTAATCGAGCGACTTGAAGACTTTCTTCCTGTCGAACCAGATCCCGATGCCGACCGACGTTCGATACGTCGAACGGTAGCTCGCGATCACGCCGAACGAATTGACGGACACGCGGTCTTCGTAGGACGTGATCGTACCGCCCGAGGCGCGGTCTTCCGGTGTATCGAAGAGCGTGCCGCGGATATCGTGGTTGTAGCGCTGCACTTCGATAAGGGAAAAGTGGAATCCCCGCTGGCCCGGAATCGTAACGCCCACCATGCCGAACGACCCCTCGTCTTCGAATCGGAGGTTGTTCGCTCCAGCGTTCGTTTCGAGAGTGGGGCCCGTATGATACACGCCCTCCATCACGAACTCGAGATACGGGTACCAGGAGATGCTGGCCGGATTCCAGTACGCGCCGCTCGTACCGTCCACCATCGCGACGTGCCCCCCGCCGGTGGCCAGATGGCGCGCCCCGATCTGCTGGAACTGGTGCTGAACGAAGCGATTGGCGGAGGCCGGCGCGGCGATATACAGCGCCAGCCCGGCTGCAATCGCGGCGGACCGGGCCGGAAACCTGAACTCGGGCATGCGGGCGAATCCTTGTTATGGAAGAGCTTCCGTACTGTCCGGCCACTATAGGAAGGCCTTTTCACGCCTGTCAACCCCGCGGAAGCTCTTTTCCCGCAAAGGTTTGAACAATTCGCGCGGGGGCAGGGGTTGACGATCGCTGCCGGAAATGATAATTTTGCTTTTCTGTAGTGAATGGCCCTCATGGCTAGGAGGAAGAACAGTATGCCGCAACATAAATCGTGCGAGAAACGTGTCCGTACGAATGCGAAGGCCAACCTGCGAAACCGGATCATGAATTCGAGGATTCGCACGTTGTCGAAAAAGATCGGTGAGACCGACTCGAAGGAAGAGGGCAAGAAGGTCCTTCTCGAGCTGCTCGCCTCTCTCGACAAAGCCGCGAAGAAGAATCTGATGCACAAGAATCAGGTGGCGCGCAGGAAGTCGCGCGCCCAGCGGATCTTCAACGCCATCGGCTGAGCAGGTTTCCAAAAAGCAATCGAACGAGCCCCTTTTCACGAAGGGGCTTTTTGCTATGCCCTTCCGATCTCGCATGTAACACAGCCGCCGCATCCCGCCGCGGGACGATTCACGCCCCCGAGCGCGAGCAGCTTGTCGACGTCGGCGGAAGAGAGCGCTTCCACGCGGCCGAGCTGCCGGGCGGCGAGAACGATCTTCGCGAAACTCTCGATCATCTCCATCTTGTGACATGCATCCCAGAGACCCGATCCGCTCGCGACCGCGCCATGATTCTTGAGCAGAAACGCGTCGTGCGAACGGGCGGCCCCGCGAATGCGCGCGGGGAGTTCGTCCGTCGACGGCGTTCCGTACTCGGTCAGGGGAACGGAGCCGACGGTCAGAATGATCTCGGGAAGGACGCATCCTGCGAGGGGCACGCCGGCTACGGCGAAACCGGTGGCGATGGGAGGATGAGCGTGCACGATGGCGAGGATGTCGGGGCGCTCCTCGTAAATGGCAAGATGCATCTTGATTTCGCTCGACGGGTTACCGTGCCCTCCGCGCTTCTTCCCGAGCGCGTCGACCGTAACGACGTCGTGATCGCGGAGTCTTCCCTTGCAGAGACCCGACGGCGTCGTGAGAAAGCGGTTGCCCGCGAGCCGCACGGACATGTTCCCCTCGGTAGCGGCGACGAGGCCACGCTCGTAGAGCACTCGTCCGACAGCCACGATCTGGCGCGCGGCCTGGTCAACGGAAACGGGCTGCCCCTTCACGACTCGTCTTTGGCGAAGACGGTTTCGCCCCCCCATTCGATCGAGTCGATGATGCCGACGATCAAAGTGCGCACGGGAGGGTTCTCGTGCCCGGTCAGCTCTTCCGCCGCCCTCCCCTCCTGCGTGACGAGGACGCGCTCCCCGATTCCGGCTCCTACCGTATCGACGGCGATTTCGGGAACGCCTTCCTCTTTTCCTTCGGGCGTCAGCGGTTGCACGAGCAGGAGACTCTTCCCCTCGAGCGTCGCGTGTTTGATCGTCGTGACGGCCTCGCCCGTTACGCGCGCAATTTTCACTTTACGCTCCTGACTTCGTCGATGATCGCGACGATCGTGCCGTCGCTCGGGAGATCGTTCTCTCCGAAAGCCTTCGCGCCTTCCCGCTTCTCCACGATGGACACGAGTTCTCCCCGTCCCGCGCTCACGGTGTCCAACGCGACGAACGGCTCGCCGTTACTCTTTCCCGCCGCGGTAACGGGCTGGACGATCAGAAAACGCTGACCCGTGAGCGAGGCGAGCTTCTGCGTCATGACTACGGTACCCATCACGCGCGCGAGTCTCATGCGATCCACTCCTTCTGAAGCTCCGCGAGAAGCTCGGCGGAGGGCGCGGGAATCAGAGCGTGATCGTGCCAGGCGCCGAACTCGCCGGCGGCGCTTGAGCCGGCGCCGAGCGAAGCCTCCACATCCGCCTGCGTCCCGGTAATGACGAGATACCCCTTCCCCCCGGTGCGGCGCGCCAGGTGCAGGCGAAGGAGCGATGTCGGCGCGGCTTTCAGAGCGCGATCGGCCGCGCGCACGATTGATGCTACGGAGCTGGTTTCGATCACGCCGATCGTGTCGAGGTCGGACATGATCCAGGAGCCGTGCATCGCTTCGGGAACGGCTGGGTGTACGTGGGCGAGGTGGAGTTCGTCGACAACCGTGTCCCCCGCGCGCTCCCTGCCGCGGTCGAGCGACAGCCGCGTGGAGTCGGCGTCGCCGCGGATTACGATCAGATATCTGCCGGGGTCGATCGGATGCGAACGGGTGATTTCGACGAGGGCCATCTTTGCCATGTGATCGGTGACGTCGATGCCGCGGGCGATGGAATCGAGTTCGAGTACGGCGAGGGATTCCACGGCTATACGATCCGGAAACGATCGACGAGTACGCACCGCCGGGGGCGTGAAAACGTACGCGCGGTCGTCATGCCGTCGCCGGTCGGGCTTGCGATCGTGAAGCTCGTATACCCTTCGCCGCCGAATCCGAGACCGGCGTAGTTGGGGCCGTTCTTGATGAAGATGCTCACGTTCATGAGGCGCGCCATCTTGCTCAGTTTGTCGATATTGCGGCTGTGCATGCTCGCGGTATGACGAAAACCGTGCTCGGCCCTCACCGCGAGCGCGATCGCGGCGTCGGCGTCGGGGACGCGCGTGACTCCCATGACGGGCATCATCAGTTCCGTCCAGATGAACGGATGTTCGTTGCCGACGTCGGCGATGACCATGCGCGTGGTGGCCGGAGCGCGCACGCCGATCGCGTCCAGAATGAACGTCGCGTCTTTGCCGATGAACTCCTTGTTGACGACGGAGTGATGTCCGTCTCCCTTGTCCTGTTCCAGTACTGTCTCGCGCAGTTTCTTCAGTTCCGCGCCGGTCACTTCGTACGCGTTCTGCGCGCACATGGATTCCTTCAGGCGGTCGGTGACGGAATCGACGCAGATGACTTCTTTTTCGTCCGTGCAGATGATGTTGTTATCGAGGGATCCTCCGAGAACGATGTCCCGGCCCGCCTGCTGGAAGTCGGCCGTTTCGTCGACGACGGCCGGCGGATTGCCGGGGCCCGCCCCGACGACGCGCTTCCCCGACTGCATCGCCGCGCGAACGACGCCCGCGCCGCCGGTCACGGTAAGCAGTCGCACGGCGGGATGCGCCATGATCGCTTTGGCTGTTTCGATCGTGGGATCTTCTACGGCGGTGAACACGAACGGCGGCCCCCCCGCCGCGTGCATGGCGTCGTTCAGCAGCGCGATGCAGCGGTTCGTGCACCGTTTCGCGTTCGGATGCGCGTTGAACACGACGGTGTTGCCGGCCGATACCATGCTGATGCCGTTATTGATGATCGTTTCGGTCGGATTCGTGGTCGGGACGATCGAGCCGATGACACCGAACGGCGCATGGTCGACGATCGAGAGTCCGTGGTCTCCCGTGACGGCTTCGGGCTCGAGAATCTCGGGTCCGGGTGTCTTCGTGGCGACGAGGAGGTTCTTCTTGATCTTGTCGTCGACGCGGCCCATGCCTGTCTCGCGCACCGCGTCCTCGGCAAGGGAGTGCGCCGCGTCACATGCGGCTTTCCGTGCGGCTTCGACCATCTTCTTCCGCGTTTCGAGCGGCGTGGCGTCGAGATTGCGATACGCTTCTTCCGCAGCCCGGATCGCGTGTTCGATATCGGGGAAGATCCCGCTCTTTCCGGCGCTGCTCACCGGTGGCGTGCGGGGAACGCTGCCGGCCGCCCCGCCGGGTTGCATGCGTTCGAGTACGCGAGCGACGATGGCGTCTATGTCGACAGCATCGTGCGACATCGTCAGGCCGCCCCTTTCGCATACGTGACGGCGCCCTCGACTTCTACTTCGTCCACGATCCCTACGATCACGGCGTCGACCGGGCGGTTCTCCGTCAGGGGCGTGAGGCGCGAAGAGCTCCCCTGCGCGCAGAGAACGACCTCGCCGGGACCCGCGCCCACCGCGTCCGCGGCAACGAAGGATGGTCCGGTCGGTTTGCCCTTCGGATCAAGGACGCGAACCAGAAGGAGCTTGAGCCCCTCCAGCCGGTCCGCTTTGCGTGTGGCCACGACTGTGCCGTCGACGCGCGCGAGTACCATCGCCTATTTTTTCGCTTCCGCCGCTCGACTCCCGATCGGAAGGACGTCTTCGAGGTTGGCGTGAGGACGGGGAATGACGTGCACGGAAACGAGCTCACCTACGCGGCTCGCGGCGGCGCTTCCCGCTTCGGTCGCGGCGCGAACGGCCGCCACGTCACCCCGCACGATTGCGGTCACGTAGCCGCCGCCGATCCGCTCGTAGTTCACGAGTTCGACCTTGGCCGCTTTGACCATGGCATCGCATGCCTCGACCATGCCGACGAAGCCTCTTGTCTCGATGAGCCCCAGAGCTTCACTCATGGAAACCTCCTTGTTGGCGATTGGAATCATTGCAATCTAAGCTAGCTGCAAGCTATCAAAGCGCTTAAGTCAAGTCAACGCGATTGTCCCCCGAGCCGGACGATCAGCTCGGCGACGCCGAGCCCCAGGACTTCGCTGACTCCCGTCAGGATCCGGACCGCGACGGCCAGGAAGAGCGCGTCCACGGCCCCGGCCCACGGTGCGAGCACACCCGCGAGGATCGCTTCCCGTACCCCGATTCCGCCCGGCGCGAAGAGCGCGACGAAACCGCTTACCACCGAGAGCGCGTACCCGCCGGCCACGGCCGGGAGCGCGTCCGGTCCGAGCGCCGGTATCAGGCTGCGCCCGACCACCCAGACGCCCGCGCCGAGAAGAACCCACGTTCCCGTGAAGAAGAGGGAAAAGCGGATCCCCTGCGCGCTCGAGATCCGGCCTTCGTACGGAGTACGTCCGATCGCGCGAAATCCGCGGTTCAGGAGCGCGAGCAGGATCGAGGGCGCAAAGACGAGGACCGCGAAGAGGCCGATCGCCCCGGCCGCCGGGAGCCATCGCAGCGCTCCCTCGAGAGCGCTGAACGGCGCCGTCGCGAGGAACAGAATCACCGCGGTCGTCATGACGAAGAGGTGTTCGACGGCCGAGGCGGCCAGCACGAGGCGGACCGGCACCCCCCGCTCGGCGAAGAACGTGCTCCGAAACGTGAAGATCCAGATCTTGCCCGGCAGGTATTTTCCGAGAAGGGACAGGAGCAGAACGCGCACGGTATCCCAGAATTCCGTCGTGACTCCGAGCGAGCGCAGGAGCCAGGCGATTCCCGCGCCCTGCACGATCTGGTGCAGAGTGAAGATGCCGAGCGCGAAGAGAACGGTTCCGCCTCGCACTTCGGAAAGAAGTCGCGCTACGTCAGCACGGTTGTGCTGGAAGAACCAGATCAGGAATCCGCACGCAATGACGAGAAAGAGGATGTTGGCGATGCGCAGGATCGGCGAACGTCTGGACGTGAGGGGGTGTGCCATGTTGCGCGCGATTGTAACGGCCGGGGCGGGCGGATGCAACAGGGCGAGCGGCTAGCGAATCAGGATCATCCGGCGCGTATCGGACCAGCCCGCGGTCTCGATCCGATACAGATAGACGCCGCTTGCGGATTCGCCCCCGGTTTCGGAGAGGCCGTCCCAGCGGGCCACGTGGTTTCCCGGCATCATGCTTTCGTCGACCAGCGTGCGGACGAGGCGTCCGCTCACGTCGAATATGTGCAGACGCACGATGCCTTCCGAGCGCAGGGCGAATCGGATGGCGGTGGTCGGGTTGAACGGGTTCGGTTCGTTGCGCGCGAGTTCGTTCGCGACCGGAATCGCCGGAATCGGATCGTCCGCGCCGTCCACACCGGTTGCGGACTGGATCAGGAGCGGGAATGCGTTCGAGAGCGCCATCGCCGGGTCGAGGGTAACGGCGCTTCCCGTGACGTCACTGTGCACGAACGTCGTGTCGTGTGTGCTGTCCCCCCATGCGCGGGCGTAGTAAACGATTTCCGTGTTGAACGCGAAGGACGAATCGATCGTGGCCTCGTAGTAGTCCGTATCGCCGACCGTGGTCGAGAAGAGGAGCGGCGCAGCGGCGAACAGCGTGTCGTTCAAAACCTGGTAGACCACTTCACCCGCGCTCATCGAACCGGCCGGCGACGCCCCGATCGAAATGGCGAAGGACGGGTCCGTGTCGGTTACGTAAAACGGATAACGCATGGTCTGCGCCCCTGGTTCCGCGCTGGACGGCACGTGATACGCCGCGACCGGATTGCGCGCGGCGATGAACGCGAAGTTCTGTCCGCCGTTCTTGTCCGTGACGGGCGTTCCGTGCGGATCTTTCGCGGACAGCCAGAACGAGACGGTATCCCCGATTTCGAACGCCACACCGAACGGCACGTCCCCTCTCCAGTAGGAGAAGTCGCTTTCGGCGCGGTCGAGCGTAAGCGCGAGCGAGTCCGCGATCGGACCGTTCGTCCAGTGGACCTGTACGACGTGGCCGCCGATTCCGAGCGTGTCGCTCGGAGAAACGCGGGCTTCGATCTTCGCGTCCTGAAGTGCGGGCACAACCTCGCCTGTACGGAATGTCGTGTAATCGGACTCTGTCGAATCGAGAAAGGCAACCGCGGCGACCGGAAGTTCGGTCGAGAACGCCCGCGCCGCGGACCAATAGCCGTACGTGTTCGTCAGTAGATCTTTCCCGCGCATCCGCCAGTAGTAGTTGCTCCCGTTCGCGAGACCGGTCGCGCTCCAGAATGTGTCCGCGGGCGCGCCTGAAGTCGCATCCCCGTCGAAGACGAGCGTACTGAATTCCGCGTCTGTCGCGACCTGCAGTCCGTACGCGATCAGCGTGTCGGCCGGGTCAGGCAACGTCACAGGGTCCCACGTGAAGATCGCGTCGGTTTTTACGTAAAGCGAATCGGGCGCAGGCGAAAGCAGCGCGGGCGGAGGCGGATAGAGAGGCGCGCCCGTGACGGACACGACCGTTCCATAGTTCGGCACTTCGTCGGCCGTGAAGAATGAATAGTAGTAAACGAGATCGGGCTGAAGACCCGTGTGGGCGAACGTGTCCGACTCGGCAGGTGCGGTGGCGCGCGTGGCGAGCGCGGTTCCGTCGAGCACGGTTGCCGGCGCGGATACCGTACTGTAGCGAATCACGGTGTGCACGAAATCCGCGTCGGCGGGATTCGTCCATGTCAGCGTCACGACCGAGTCCGTCGCCACGCTCGCGACACTCGTGACAGGGGCGGGCGCGAGCGCGTCCGGTACATAGAACGTGTCGGCCGGAAACACGAGTTCGGCATTGGTTACGGAATTGATCGCGCGCGTTTCCACGATGTGCGTCGTTTCAGTAAGCGAACCGGTCGTGAAAGTCCATGCTTCCCCGGGCCCGTCGAACAGCCCGTCGGCCGGCGTGGTCGCGGTCCACGCGCCCCCGTCGATCCGGCACTCGACGGTCTGAATCGTGTTCAGCGTGATGTCGTTCCCTTCCCCGCGCGTGTTCAGATTCGGAAGCGGATTGACGAACGAGCTCCCCGTGAACGTGGGTGTGTACGTTCCGATCGTGTCCGCGATCGGATCGAGAACGGAACTCGGCTCCGTGTCGAGTACGTTCCCGATGAAGTCGGTGTCGTCGTCGCCCATCCCCACCTGTCCCAGAGAATAAGAGCACGCGGCGTTGGTGTTATAGGCAGTCGTGAGCGAACTGCGCATGATGCAATTGTCGTCGGTCGCGCACGGA